>JAPLGF010000266.1 GCA_026390275.1 Candidatus Atribacteria bacterium | reverse complement strand
CCCGGTAGTAGCCGTTAGCATCGGTGGTGGTGGTGGCAAGGATAGCGCCGGTAAGCGGATCAATGATGTTAACTGTGGCATCAGGTAGGGCTTGACCGGTCAGATCTTTGGCCTTTATTGACCCTTCCGGTACTATCACTTGACCTTTGAGTATACCCTCGGTGACGGGAGGCTTGGGTAAACAAGAAGTGAACAGGAAAAACCCCAGGAGGAGCAAACTAAAAAACAACAAATACTTTTTATTCACCATCTTTTTCTTTTACCTCCCAAATATTAAATAATGGCACATCTGTCCAAAATAGCTTTTTCTCATGGAAAGGGGAGTACCAATCGGGTAGATTAGTAAGCGGTCTTAACAAAAACACCCAAAAGGTGGTCTCCCCTATGAATAAGGGTAACAGCATTTTTGGCCAGATTATACAGGTTCTACAAATATTCAACCGGTATGAATTCGAAAGAATGGTCAGAGAAACCAAATCGGAAATGACTCTGTCATTGCGAGGAGGGAAGCGACGTGGCAATCTCGCCTTAATGGAGCAAGGGAAAAGTATCTGTCATTGCGAGGAGGGAAGCGACGTGGCAATCTCGCCTTAATGGCGCCTGGCACTCAGTTATTAAGTTGCCACCTAAACCCAAATCACCACAAATTCTGGCGGCTATACCTGCGGTAACACAACCTGCCATGATGTCAATGGTATTTTGGTTCCCTTTTCCTATGGCTGAAAATATCCCTGTCTGCGTGCCACACACAGGCAGATCCAGTTCCAATCGACGCTTTCCTTCGCTATAATCTCTTTATCTATCGGGATCTTCATCTTTTTATTGTCTCACATTTTTTGAGGTTACTCTATAAAATTACCTGTTTTGGGGGAACGGACCAGAAGCATTCTTACTATTTATAGTATAGAATACGTTCTGTTGAACACGACCTAGAAAGGGGGATAGGAGAAGAGCGATATGATACAGACAGAGAATCTAGGTAAAGAGTACGATGGCTTAAAAGTAGTGGATGGATTGAATCTAAAAGTGGAAAAAGGAGACATCTATGGTTTCCTCGGTCCCAACGGTGCCGGCAAAACCACCACCATCATGATGCTGCTGGGCATCATCCCGCAAACGGAGGGAAAAATCTATTTGCTGGGGGAAGAGTTGAAACCACGCAATATCGAATTGAAAAGAAGAATCGGGGTCGTGGCCGAAAACCAATACCTGTACCGGGAAATGACTGCTCAAGAGTATCTCGACTTTTTCGGAGAAATCTACGAAATCCAGAACCCCAAGAAGAGGATCGAGGAACTCCTGGAAGCAGTGGGATTGAAAGATGAAAGGAATAAGAAATTGGGAGCTTATTCCAAAGGTATGCAGCAAAAATTCGCCTTTGTCAGGGCTCTTCTTCATGACCCGGAACTCCTCATCCTGGATGAACCGGTAGCGAATCTGGACCCCAATGGGATAAAACAGATTCGGGATCTCATCGAAGAAGAGAATCGTATCGGACGAACGGTACTGGTTTCTTCCCATCTTCTTTCAGAAGTCGAAAAATTGTGTAAAAAAGTAGGCATTATCAACCAGGGAAAACTCCTGGTTGAGGACAATATGGACAATATTAAAAGAAGGCTTACCGATACCATCATCATGCGCATCGAACTGAACCAGGAAGCAAATTCCTTAGAATCCGCCCTCAGACAAATTCCATATGTGACCACTTTTAACATCACCGGGAATAAACTCGATATTCGACTGAAGACCGATCGCGATTATCGAAAAGATCTTTCCCAAACTTTTGTTGATCATGGATTCCTCATCCTTTCCATGCAAACCAAAGAAATGAGTCTGGAAGAAGCCTTCATGACCATTACCCATCAAAACATTTCTTTGCTAACCAGGAGGGAAAACTGATCATGAAAAAGAGAAAAGCCGGTACGCTTGTTGCTCTGGTGGTGATAGTGGCAATCGTTGCTTTATTCGGAATCGTTTATCTCACCAACCAGATGAATTACGGAGTCATACAAGGGAAAATTGTCGATGACTATTCCCAGGATGTGGTGAAAAAAGTCCATCTCACTATCGATGGGAAATCAGATGTGCTCTTTGCAAGTAAAGAATATATCCTTTCCCGGATCGCCCCCGGAAAATATACCTTCCAAGCCGTGGCTCCTTTCTATGGGACATTTACCCGAGAGGTTGATATTAAAAAAGGGATCAATGTCCTTGATTTTACGATGAAAGGAAAAGAAATTCCTGGCCTGGCGGGGATCATTTGTTTTGCCGATTCCACCGAAAGAGGAGTTGAAATCGAAATTCGCTTTAAAAATGATCAAGGACAGGGCATCTCTGACTACCCGGCTCTTCCCTTGACCCTGGAAGGAAAACTATTTGTCCGGGAAGGAGACGAGAAGAATTATACCCGCGGGAGAAAGGTCTATGAAGGACCGATCGAACTCTCCTGGGATCCCACCTCCTACCTGGCCAGAAATAAAGGACTCATTTCCCGGGATAAAATCCAAATCGATCCCCAGAAGGAGCCGTTTGGGGTGATGGATTTGGTTCTCACGACTCCTCAGGGAACCTTTCAAGATGTGGTAGACAATGTAGAATTCGTAAAAAAGGAGGAATAGGAAAGTGGCAAGAAGTGGAAAGATAACCAGAATTCTTTTGAAAAAGGATCTCCTCTTTGCTCTCTATAGTTTGGGTTACTATGGAGTCCTTTTCGTTTCTTTTTTTGCTTCATCCTTTATTCTGAAAAGTTTTTTGGATGGAATACGGGAAGAAGATATTTTAGTCACTGCTTTCCCCCTCAATACCTATCTTTCGATCATCATCATCATTATTTCTCTTTACTTAGTACTTGTTTCTGCCATCTCCATCTCCCGAGAAAAGGAACAGGGAACCTTGGAAACCTTATCGTATGGTCCCGTCACCCCCAGGAGCTTTCTATTGGCCAAGTTCTTTAAGGATTTCTTTATCGGGATCATTTCCCTTGGTTTCACTGCCATCTACTTCTACCTGGTCAGTTCGTTGACCAACATCGGATTTACTCCCGGCCTCATCAAAGCGCTGGTGATGGGTGTCTTTCTCGTCTCCTGTGTGGTGAGTTTCGGTCTTTTTATCTCCTCGTTTACCGGACGGGTAAGGAGTTCCATCATTTCCCTGATCGCAATCCTGGGGGCTTTTTTGGTGATTCAGTTTACCTATAACTCCCTTCTGGGAATCGAGAAAGAAGCCTTATCCGTTCCCCTGTTTTACATCCGCCAGACTCTTCACTATGTTTTCCAGGGTATCAACTGGATCTCCCCCTTCGCTTTCATTTCTCGAGGTTTAGATTCGGTGGTTTTGGAAAATTGGCCGCTTTTCTTTACCAATATCGTATACTGTATCGTTTATTCGGTCATCTTCATTGCCCTTTCCATCGGGATCATGAATCGAAAGGGGGTCAAAGCCTGATGAAGAAAACACTTCTTGGTATCCTGTCGCTCCTGTTCGTCGTATTCTCTTTTTCTGTCTGGGCATCTGCCGAACCACCGGTCATGCACGAACAACTGGTCTATTCCCTGACATCTTTCAATGGGGCCAGCTTCAGTAAAAGTTTTTGCCCTGCAAACGAAGAAACCATCTACTTTATCGCCGATCAAGAAAATGTCATCAGTCCCCGCAAGACCATCGTCTATTACTGGCCCATTACCAGGAAATACATGGCCGGATTCAGCACCCTTAATGAAGAAATGGCGGGGAAATTTGAAGTCCTCCAGGGGGGAAAGGTCATCAGTACCCTGGCGAAGCAAACCTATACCCTGTATTATCCCAAAGGATACTGGTCGGAGAAAGCTTCCGTCTATATCAATGATTCTGCCCGGGAATATTTTCAAAAATATAAAGCGGCCGTGGATCAGTTCAATACCCGGTTGAAACAATATTATGAAAGCATGACTCAATACCGGGAAAACTTTAACCGTTTTTTGGAAGAGGTCAAAAAACGCCGAGAGGCCGGTGATAACAATCCTCTCAATGCCCCCGTTCCCAAGGAACCTCAGCCCCCGGAATTTGTTGAATTTTACGCCACCGAATTAACAGAAGGTTTTATCATTAAGCTACCGGTGGGTGAATTCGAAATTCGTTTACGAGCCGATGACGGGACTATCATTGAAGGAAGCGAAAGAAAGGTGGTAGTTTTTGCTTCCCGCCGACAAGGAGGAACCGGGTACGAAATTATTCCCGGAAACCGCTGGACCAAGAAAGAAAATTGTGACGATCCCTCCTGGGTCATTCATGCCGTTGGGAAAAACGAGTTGTATTTCAATCCCTACCGGCAGGATGAATACAATGAACTGTACCATAACAAACTGGAAGATCCCCAAAATGTGGGGAGTATTGAGCGATGGAAGTGGATTCATATCGATCCTATTGATAATATCAAAGTCCTTTTAACCCACCAACAAGCCATTCTCCAGGCGGTCGATAAAGAACCCTACTTCGTGAAGCAGATCCAGGGCGCCGAGCTGGGGTATGAAATCATCAAGTATGATGATGATTTGAAACAGAAAGGGTATAAACCCACTTTTGAAAGTTACAAAGTCATTTTGGATGAAAATCTTCCCAAAACGGACTATGCCATTTCCACGGTCCAGGCGGAAAACGCACAACCGGTCCCCCAGAGTGAACGGACCCTCCGCCTTTTAAAGAAGGATAAATCCCTGTATCTCTATGCCATCCCGATTTTCCCGCTTATCGTGGGGGTGTTCATGCTGCTTTCTCGAAAAAGCCGGATGGAAAAATAAGAATCGCTCGTATCAAAAAAAGCGTGCACCCCGTGCACGCTTTTTTTTATTCTGTTTCCTGAATAAGCCCCTGATACTTTTCGAGAATTTTATCACGCCAAACCAGGAAATCTTGCTCGATTCTCACTATTTCGTATTGCCCTTCCCTCCCTCCCCGGTAAAAATCGATCAATCTCTCTTTGATGGACTGGGCATCCCGATCCGGGGGTACCAGAGCTTCCACCCGGTCCTGCTCCAGTCGTCCCCCCGCCTTTGCCATGCTGATCATGGTCTGTACCTGATTATGAAAAGTGATCACGGTATCCATGGACGCACGATTACCAAAACCGATAGGCAGAAAAAAAGTCACTACCGCAATGGCAATAAACACTATAAGAATCCATTGAATCACTTCTTCCCCGATTTTCTTCCAGCTGATCCAGGGAGTACCGGGACTGATGACCCATCCTAAAAACATTCCGCTCAACAGCCCGCCAATATGGGCCCCATTGTCAATCACCGGGGTGATGAAACCAAAAACTAGGTTAATCACAATGAACGGGAGCAG
>JAPLGF010000363.1 GCA_026390275.1 Candidatus Atribacteria bacterium | reverse complement strand
GAGGAGTATTGGACTCATCTGATGACGGAAAAAGAGAAGAATGAGGAAAAAGAGAAGATGTTGTCCCGGTCGGAAGAAGAGCTCACCAAAACCAGGATAAATCATCAAGAAAAAATACGTACTCTCCTCGAACAACAAAAGGGGAGCCGCGATTCCCTCCAGGAAGTGTTTCAACCCCTTTCCTTCCCCCACGTACCAGAAAGAAGAGAGATCGCCACCCTTCTCGAGAACGAAAGACGCCGGAAAGATGCTCTCTCTTCTTCCATTCACACCCGGGAGAGGGAGCTGTCAGGGAGTAACGAGAAGAGAGCTGCTCTCTCGGAACGGGAAAAAGAACTTTCCCTGGCCCTGGAAGAAAGATCACAGAAGATAACCGGGGCGGATCAGCTCGTCCAGGAAAAAAGAACCCACATCACTCTCCTGCTCCAGGAAATGAATCTCTCCCTCCGAACCGATTTTCTTCCCGAAAACGCCTTCCAACACTACTGGGAAAGATGTCTCCGTTCCTTCAATACCGCATCGGGTGAGATGACCAGAACAACGAGCGAAATCGAGAGTCTTCGGGCACAAATCACCATGCAGGAAAAAAGCCTCACCGAGCTCCAGAATGATATCAATATGTGTACCAATGAGGTCGAGACCCTTTCCGCCCAGGAACAAGCACTCCAATCCGTTTTTCTCCAGGAAGTCCAAAAATACGGTTTCAGCAAGGAGTCCTTCCTTTCCCTCAAGGATCGCCAACCCGGGGGATGGAGTGAAAGATTGAACCGGATGGAAGGAGAGTGGAAGCAGCTGCAAAGCCGAGAGGAAGAACTCCAGAAGGAGTGTTCGGAACTCTCTTCCCGACTCCACGTCCCATTAAATGAGGTCGAGACCATCCTGTTACGAGAAAAAAATTCGCTCGAAGAACTGCAGAGGGACCTGGCCGAGTCTCGTAAGACTGCTGGTTCCTTAGAAAGCGAAATAAAATATTTCACCGGGAGAATCGAAGAGAAGAAAAGACTGGAAGAAGATGCCCGGACCCTTCGTCAGGAGCGCGACCTTCATCTTGAGCTCAAGGGTGCCTTAGAGGCAAAAGGATTCAAGAATTACCTCCTGGCTTTTCTCCTCCGGGAGCTGGAAAAAGAGGCGTCTGACATCCTCGGTGACCTGTCCCGGGAACGTTATGCCCTGCAGGTGAAAATGAACCGGGGGGCGACCGACATCGCCGTCATCGATTCCTGGTATGGGTGGCAGGAACGTCTCCCGGGAGATTGTTCCGGGGGTGAAAAGACGCTCATCGCTCTCTCTCTCGCTTTAGCCCTGTCCCGGATCCGGTTGCGCGGGTCGGGAACGATACGAAACTTTGATTGTTTGTTCATCGATGAAGGATTTTCCCCCCTCGACCGGGATCATCTCGAGCTCGTCGCCGATGCCATCACCCATTTAGCCCGTTATGGACGGATGGTGGGGGTGGTCACCCATGATCCGCAGTTTGCCCAATTTTTCCCGGTGTACTTAGAAGTAAAGGATGGGAAAGCCACATGGAAAAAGAACCCGGACGTCCAGTAACCCTCACCGATTTCTTCCAGGAGAATATGGCGCAACTGGATCACTGGGACTATGATGATTCATCATTCACCCATACCGACATGACACCCGGAAGCGCCCTCCTCTCGGATTTTCGGGAAGTCAATTCCGTCCGGGAACTTTCATCCTGGAAAAAGAGGGGAGAGCAGGGTCCGATGGAAAAAATGTATTTCGTCGATGGAAAGATGCGAGTGTACGGAAGAATTCTCTTGGGAATGGATGTCCTCCTCTTAGCGGAAATTACCGCCGGACATGTCCTCTGGGAGAAGGGAAGGGGACTCTCGATGGGCTTTTCTCCCCATCATCCTCCCCTCCGGGAACGAGTTCTCGGTGCCTCGGAGCGTGCAGCCCTTTCCCTGCAAACCAGCGTCCAAGATCCCGCGCTTTGTATCGGCGAGGGGTGGTCCTTTACTCTCGCCACTTCCGGACGGACCCCACCTGGCCCAGGAGCGGTGGAGGCGTCTCAGCAGGCTCTCTTCACGGCCATGCAAAAGCTCGAGAAAAAAGTGGTTTCCCAGCTCATTGCTAAAAACACACCGGTAATTCAGGACGGAATAGTGCACGGAAGTGACCCCACCTTTCGCCCCGGGGTCGGTCCTTGTGGTCTGGTGAAACGGATTGAAAACTTGCGTCTTTCCAGAGACGAAACCAGCCTGGCGGAAGAAACCGTCGCGCTCTCCCGAAGTCTCTATGCCCTGCTCTTTGAACTGGAGGCCGGAGAAAGAACCCCTTTTCTAAGCGCGTCTTTCGAAGCCGGATCACACCTGGCACGAGTCTTCACCTATACCCGGCTCATCAGGAAAGATCCGTACCACCCCCTGAAAGGTCTCATTCGCCTGGAAATCGTCGTCCCGGAAGAAACGGACTCTCTCCGGGAGGAAATCACCCTCTTTTTCGACCGCATGGTTGCACTTCTCCCCACCCTCACCGCCGACTATCCCTGGAGACGACTCCCGGAAAACCTTTTCCCCATTATCGCCCTCGAAGACTTTCTCGGCCAATTCTTCCTCCCTCCCGACCTGGTGAAGTGCTCCTTTGAACGCGCCATCCACCCCCGGCGACGATGAAAAAAGGTGGGGTTGGAATAGACGGTGACCAGTAAACAGAGTGAGGCTTTTCCCTTATCTCTAAACTATTCACCATTCACAAAATTCGCATTTTACCTTTCACCATCATTTCCCGATCATCAAGGAGGCCATCATGGGTTATATCGTGGGAACTGTTACCGGGTTGAAAGAGATATCCCCCTATGATTTTTGGATTCGAGTCAACTCGGAGCAGCGGGTCCCGGGGTTGGACGATATCGTCCGGGTAGATTACGAATGGAATGGAACGTCTTTCCGTACCTACGGCATCATCACGGAGATCGTCACCCAGTGGGACGGAACAGTGTCCACCGGTTACCAGGAAGAATCTTGCTCCGAAGGCATCTACCGGGGGATCCCCATTTACCTGGGGCGAGTCGTCGTCACCCGGGTCCTGGCCAAAAATGACAGCAGTTATCTCACCGTCACCCCCGTCTTCCCACCACCCGTGGGACAGAAGATGGAACTGGTGGAACCGGCGGAATCCAGCATCGCCCTCGGTTTCGACGTCATCCGGAAAGGAAAAAGGGAAGTCCCGGTCGGACTCCTCTCCAACGGGGAAGTGGCTTACCTGGACCTCAAGTACCTCCTCGGTGACAATGGAGCACATGTGAACGTAAGCGGACAGTCCGGAGTAGCGGCGAAGACCTCCTATGCCACGTTTCTTCTCTGGATGCTCAAAAACTATGGAACCGAGAAACTCCAGGACCGGTCTCTCACCAACTGCCGGTCCGTCATTTTCAACGTCAAAGGCGAAGGCCTGCTTTTTCTCGACCATTGGAACCGGGAGTGGATTGATGCCCAGAAGGGGAGCGACGAAGACCGCCGCCGCTTTGCAGAGTGGTCGAAAATATTCCGGACCTTCGACCTGAAGCCTCACCCTTTCGAAAATGTATCGGTCAATGTACCACCCCGGGACTATTCAGGTGAGCCATCGCTCAGCCACCATCGACCGGGAGTCCGTACTTTCGGATGGGATACTTTGGACATCATCGAGCTGGGGCTCCTCCCCCTCCTCTTTGACCCGGAAGAGCTGGCCATCAACCCCAACCATCAACTTGTCGTGAGTGTTATCGAAGACGTTTTACGCGATCGTTATGATAAATTCCTCGATGATGCCCGCCGGGAACTCACCTCCAGGAGTTATCGTCTATTCCGTATCTCCGCCGATGGGTTGGATAACAAATCCCTGCTCCTTTCCTACCTGCAGGCCGCAAATGAAGATTCGAAGATTATCCTGGGAAATTTCGGTATTCCCAATGGACTGTCCGAGCTCATTGACCTGCTCCGCCTCGAACCAGATGAAGAAACAGTCCGGACCAATCTCACCGTCGATCTCCTCAAAGAGCAGGTTGATAACCGAACCATCCTCGCCATTTCCCGCAGACTCCGTACCGCTCGCCGTACCGGCCTTAACCTCCTCTGGAGGACGATCGACGTTAAACCATCCCCAGTCATAACCACTCCCATCGCTCCCTACCAGCTCGACTGGAATCGCCCGGGAGGCGTAACCGTTATCGACATTTCCAAGCTCCACGCCCGCGCCCAGACCTTCGTAGTCGGTGCGGTTCTCAAAGAAATCATGTACCGAAAAGAACAGGGGTGCCTGAACGACCCGGTTTTTGTCTACCTCGATGAACTCAATAAGTACGCTCCTCGCACTGGTGGGGGCCCTCTCGCTTCCATCTTCCGGGATGTAGCGGAACGAGGCCGTTCATTCCGGGTGGTACTCATCGGCGCGGAGCAAACTGCTTCCCAGGTCGATTACCGGGTGGTGACCCAGGCCGCCACCATCGCCGTGGGACGCCAGAAATACGCCGAACTATCCAAAGAAGAATACGCCCATCTCTCGGGAGCCTTACGTGAAAAAGCCGCCACCCTTCTTCCCGGAGAAGTGATCATCGACCAACCCTTCCTCCGCCTCCCTATTACAATAAAATTCCCCCTCACCCCCTGGGCCACCTCCGAAGACTCCCGGGAAAACCAGTACACTGGTCAAGAAGAGCAGGAGAATGCCCGTTCCTCCTCCCCCCAGGAAGAGCTGCGGAACCTGCTGGAATAACCTGAAAAACAGGGAATCGGAAAAACAGCAGGAGCACCCTCTCGGCGTAAGAAAATGTTGAGTTGGCAGAGTAGTTGAGGATCACTCATTAAAATCTTCCCCGCATTCCCATGATGAAAAGCACCAGGAGCAATACTCCGGTGAGTATGTTCATCATCACCCCCCGGAATGATCCCATCGAACCATGCCAGGAGGGGAAGTGAGAGAAGAAGTAGTTTCTTCTGGTTATTCCACAAAAGCGGAAGAGAACATCAAAATCCGGAATGCAGGAGAAAAGAACCGACCAGCCGAAAAGCCAGGGGAGAGAGTATATATTTCGAAGAAAGAAAAAAAGGACAGTCCCGGTGAGGATATCCACCACCACTTCCCAGGGAGCAGTCAAATCCCGGTGAGGAATCGCATCGAGCAAAATATGCCCCCCCATCCCCCCCACCACCAGCAGGGGGATGTTCCGAATCGCCGTGGCCTGTGCCAACCCCCACAATGCATGTACCACGATCACCATCTCGGATTGAACCCCCCTGAAAAGACCGTACCTGGTTTAAGGAAAACATATTTTGAAAACGTAGGAGCAGTATCCTGCTGCGAACCATCCACCATTATTTCGCACCGGGACGGTGCTCCTACGGGTAATCCCTCACACCCGGTTCATCGACAGGGAAGAGTCCATGCATTCCCGGGCAGCGACTTTGACACGAGGAGAAATTTCCCGGAAGATGAGCGGGAAAAAGAGCTCTTCCGGATGAAGGGCGGTATATTCTTTTACTCC
>JAPLGF010000058.1 GCA_026390275.1 Candidatus Atribacteria bacterium | reverse complement strand
AGGTGTTGAGTTGGTAAAGACCGGGAGTCGTGAGTCGGAATCCTTAAGGGATGTTGAGTTGGTACCGATGTAAGGATGAGATCCTCACGCCCTCAGAATACCAGGGCTCAGGATGACAGCATAAACTCCTTACTATTCACGACTCACGATTCCCGGTCTTAGCCCAATTCCACAGTTCCACATTCTTTCCCGGGGTGTCTTTTCCAACTCAACAACTCAACAACTCCCCAACTCCACATCCCTTAAGAATTCACGACTCACGGTCCTTACCGGGAGACCACCTTTCGGGTGTTTTTGTTAAGATACACTTACCAATCTACCCGATTGATACTCCCCTTTCCATGAGAAAAAGCTATTTTGGACAAATGTGTGAGGGTGTAATAAGTGAACTGACCTGTGCAAATTGTTGCACCCCGATATACGTACCTTATATAATAAAACTATGCTCAGAAAAAATTTCCAAAATGAACTAAAAAAATTAAACATTTCATTGGTATACCTTTTTGGTTCCTCGGTTACGGGCACTCAAAGAGAAAACAGTGATATAGATATCGGTGTTGTTTTTGAAAAACCTGATTATTTACAAAATTCTTTGAGAATATACGAAGAGCTATACGCACTGTTCAGCAGGGTTTTTCCAAAGAGAGAGGTAGATATTGTCTTTTTAGAGAGAGCTTCTCTTCCCTTCCAGTTTGAGGTCATCACAACAGGCAAAATCCTATATAGTATTTCTGAAAAATTCGCATTTCATTACAAAGAGAAAATTATTAAAGAATACGTCGATTTTAAACCGTTATTGGATATACAAGACCGGGCTTTGTTAGAAAGACTATGAGAGACTATGAAAAAAATTCCTTTTAATCGAGAAATTATTCTTTCAAGAATGGGAGAAATAGAGAGGGATATCGATAAACTATCAAGATATAAAAAGATCTCCCTGGAAGAATTTGAAAAGGGTGAAAATTTCGCCATTACTGAACACTACCTGAGAAGAGCATTGGAAGCTGTTTTTGATATTGGGACTCATATTTTATCGAGAATCCCCGGGAAAAGACTCTCTACTTACAAAGATATTGCCCTATCTTTGGGGGAAGAGAAAATCGTTCCTCAGAATTATGCCAAGGAAAAACTACTTAAAATGGCTGGCTATAGAAACCGATTGGTGCATTTTTATGCTGAAGTTTCTACCGAGCAGCTATACCAGATCATTCAAAATAATTTGCAAGACTTTATCGAATTTCTTCGACATTTAAAGATTTTTTTGGAAGATTCCGATTAATTTTGTTTTATATTATTGGGTTCATGGTAATATTTTTTCTTTATAATTCACCAAAAAACGACGAACAGTGTGACCGATACCAAATATCTGGCCATGAATAAAGCATTCCGCCAAAGATTGTGGTTTTAATCCCTGGTCCTGGATCAACTGTTCTAATGTCCCTCCTTCTTTTCTTTTATCCGGTAACAATTCCTCCCTGCAATTCCCGAGTGAGTCACCAATTGCCAATCCCAGGAGCATTTCCTCTATTCAATCGAAATCAAAAGACTCCGGTAATGGATTTGGGAGAGTCTTCAATAGCTGATGATCTTCAATACGTATTTTCTTTTCTATCAATAAACTGTGAAAAATGGCTCGATTATCAATCATTGTAATTGTCCCCTTCTTTATTGAATTGAAAAAGTCTCCCTCCAGATCAAAATGACCGAGATAGTATTTTCATTATTTCAGGCATCAAAGAATTCAATTCAAGGACTTAATGTCATTTCCGGATTTAGAATTTCTCTTTCTTTTCCATCTTCTTCCAGGTAAAAATTTGGTTTAGTTACCCAGAGCCAGAATTGCCTTTTCTTATTGTTTATTCTTTTCGGTTCTTACGGCTTTTTAATGGGTAACCGTGATGCCTCACATAAAAATCTTGATGAAATGGATTCGTTGCCTCAATTAAAATTCTATACCAAATTCAATTCTTTTGGTTGAGGAACCGAAACATTTTTAAAAGAAACCATCTCAATCAATTGGTTCTGGATTTTGACCATCTGGCGTTTGAGGAGAGCCGGATTGAGTTCTTCATATTGGTCTTGAAGGGTACAGCATAGCCTGTATAATAATCTGGAATATAATTAAGGAATATGATAGGCTTCTCTCAATATGAATAATCCCAAGATTACCATCCAAATTGACGATCAAACCACAAAGGCGGCTGTCCATTACTGGAAAACAAGGGCTACCCAAAGGAAAAAACAGGAAATATTGATTGCTGCCATTGAAGCCAAATCCCAAGTGGGGCCGTCTTTTGGCAACAACTTCAATAACCGAACAGAAGAAGCAATGGGCAGTGCCCTTGACCTTTGGACGGCATTCCGCGAAAGAGCATACCTTGCCAGCCCACAGCCGTTTCTCGGGTACTTCTTTATGCTTGAGGATTGTGAGGCATCGAATTGTCCTGTCAGCGTCAAAGACTGATTAACGGCGATGCAAGAGACCTGTCTTTCTTAAAGGATGAGTCGGTACATCTCGTTGTCACATCTCCGCCCTATTGGAACCTCAAGCGTTATAACGAGAACCCGGATCAACTCGGTCATGTTCAGGACTACGAAGCATTCCTCACCGAGTTAGAAAAAGTATGGCGACATGCATTCCGGGTTCTCATTCCCGGTGGTCGCCTGGTATGTGTTGTCGGCGATGTCTGCGTAGCTCGCCGCAATTTTGGACGGCACCTTGTGTTTCCGCTTCATGCCGACATCTGTGTCATTTGCCGCCGCATTGGTTTTGATAATCTTAATCCCATCGTTTGGCACAAGATTGCCAATGCCTCCTATGAAGTCTCAAACGGTTCTAAGTTCCTTGGTAAACCCTATGAACCGAATGCAATCATCAAGAATGATATGGAATTTATCCTTATGCAGAGGAAACCCGGCGGCTATCGAAAACCGACGGAGACGCAACGTGAAGCCAGTAGAATCGGCAAAGAGGAATTTGGACGCTGGTTTCAGCAAATCTGGAATATCCCTGGGGCTTCAACCAAGCATCACCCTGCACCGTTCCCTCTGGAGTTGGCTATACGTCTGGTACGGATGTTTTCATTCACCGGAGATACCGTGCTGGATCCATTCTCCGGTTCGGGCATGACGATGGTTGCGGCTCTAAGAACAGACCGCAACAGTATCGGCGTTGAAATTGACCAAGAATATTGCAGGATGGCGGCGCGATATCTGAAAGCAGAAACTGCCGATCTTTTCTCAAACGCCAGACTCCTATTCGAAAAGGTCACGACTGAACAGACAGGTATGGTTAGGGAAGACGAAGCCCTCTATGAAGTCAAACCCACAAGTCACCATCTCCATCGAATGATGATGTAATGATCGTTGTTCTATTTGAAGGAGAATGAAAGGTAAAGAGAAGACCGGTGAAATGAAATCTGTAAAAATATTTGGCGAACCAAGACTATTAAACCAGTTCAATGCCCCAAAATTTGATCATTTCAATATTAATTAATAATTTCTCTCCAATTTCCGATAATGAGTAAACTAATTAATATATATTGAGTAGGAGGATGTTTCATGAGAGAAATCTTGCTCCAGTTTCCAAAACAATTGAAAGAAGGCTATACGATGGGTGTTTCTCATATGCCCACTCTTGACACCTCTGGTGTCAGTTCGATCATATTTTCCGGAATTGGTGGCTCAGGCATCGTTGGAGAAATTATTCGCCAACTCCTCCACGAAATATTACCGCTTCCCTTTCTGACCCAATCCAGCCCACCCCTCTCTCCGTTTGTCGATACCAAGACATTATTTATCGTTTCCAGCTACTCGGGGAATACTCCGGAGACGCTTTCTATGTTTCGAGAAGCCAAAATGAAAAAGGCACCATGTCTGGTTCTTACCTCCGGAGGCGAGCTGCAAAAATTTGCACAGGAAAACAACGATATGCTCATTCTGGTGCCGGGTGGCTTGCAGCCTCGTGCTGCCTTGGGATATTTAGTTGCTTCGCTTTTAGGTGCGCTGGAAAAATTATTCGCTATTTTATCCTTTCAAGAGGCTCTCCGCGAGACTGCCCACCATTTAGAAACCGTTATCCCCGACTATGCCGAGCCCGATGAGAATAATTTTACCTATACCACCGCTCTCTCCTTAACTGGAACCATTCCCGTTGTTTATGGCACGGAAAACCTCAACGGGGTGGTTGCCCGACGAATGAAAACTCAATTTAATGAAAACTCAAAGAATATCGCCATGTACGGAATCATACCCGAAGTCATGCACAATGAGTTGGTGGGATTTAAACACCCTTTCCCGATACCCCTTTCCTATCTCTTTCTCCGCGACCCCAACGAACCGGTTTTTTACCAGACCATGATCGCAGCCTTTACCCGGCACCTGCAAAATAAAAAATGGAAAGTTTTTGAAATGCACGCCCAGGGCACATCCCTTCTCTGTCGGATTCTATCCCTGGTGGTAATGGGTGACTGGTTGAGCTACTATCTCGCCCTTGCAAATCAGGAAGATCCCACCCATATCCCGACTATTCGCCATTATAAACACTTGTTTAAACGATTAGAATGTACGATGTAGAGGTGAAAAATGAGAAAATTCTTCCTTATTTTTATCTTAATCATGGCGTTGGGTAGTTCAGTCGCTATCAATGCCGAGGAAAAGCAGGATTTCGAATGGAGTTTCCATGACCTTCTGGGCTGGAATACCAACTTTATGCTTCAGGGTCAGACACCCGCCACCGTCTTCTATCTTCCTGCCCCCCCCACCCATCCCTGTAAACAAGGACAAAAGGTGGTTCCTTCCGTTGAATACTCAGATCGAGAGATCCTGGAGAATCTGTGGAATTCCACCGCTGCCTGGCGGTAAACCTCATCAAGGAGGTGAGAAAAGACATTCAGTGGCTTCCTGGTTGACTCAGTGAAAAAAAAGATGGGCTTCTTATGGTTTTCTCTTCTCCAGTAAATCCCTCGAGTCAGCGTCAGGATCCACCCAAAAAAAATCCCCTTCTGAAAAAGAATCCTTTTGAGAAAAGACCGCCCATTTTTTATATCTTTCTCAAAGGGAGGGGGGGTGACATTTTCACGGAACGTTGACACAGATGGTTACTCTTATTTTCCTGCTCTCATGAGAGCGTTTTCAATTGCTTTCAAATAGGCTTTACTGTTTACAGTCGCATTGGAAACGGTATCAACCTGCAATGTTTGTTTTTGCAAAATTTGGTCGAAGAGGGTTTTTGTAACCGCTGCCAGCGGGAATCTCACATCCTTTACGATTTTCAGTTCGGTAATTTGATGGTTGTACACTGTTACCTCAACTCGATTTGACCATCGGTATCCTTTAAACTCTCCGGAATAGGTCCCATCCTGTACCTGGTTAAGATCGACATTTTCAATCTTCATTTCTTTTATTTGTTTCATGCCAGATAACATAAAAACAATCAAACCGACTATAACCAGCACTACAATGCCAATGATAATGACGAGTTTTCTCATAGGAAAATCCCCTTTTGAATTGTTTGATAAAATAATACCATGATTGCCACTCCTGTAAACGCCTTCATGCATTTTCGTGGGAGCAGCATCTTGCTGCGAAATCGCCTTTTTCGCACCTAAGAGGTGCTCCTAAGGGTAGGTATTTTCATTGTCATATGGTGCTGTAATCTGGAATACAACATGAGGGTCTGTCCAAACAAATACCAGGAACACAATATTATTAACTATTGACGATAATTGTGGTACATGTAAGTTCATATATATTATGTTATTATCTAAAAAATTGATTTCGCTTTTTTATCGACGAAAAGCATACATTCAAGTAAAAAGGAAATGTCTATTAGATCAAGTCAAGTCTACAAAAGTCTTTTTGGGTGTCTTAAAAGAGGAAAGTCAAAAATTCACTTGATGAGTTTGATTGGTTAAACCCGTTGGTTTCTTATACAGTTACACAAAGAAAGCTGGGGATTGAATGAGCATTATTGGTTTGGACGTTGGCACAACGACATCGAAAGGTATTGTTCTTTCAGACCAGGGCGAAGTTCTCGGAAAAACCTATCGGGAATATAAGGTCATAACTAAAAATGAGACCTGGTTGGAACTCGATTCCAATCAGGTATGGGAATCTGTCAAGTCCATTCTGGCAGAGCTTGCCTTTATAAGTAATAAAGATAAGATTAAAGCCATAAGCGTTTCTGCGATGGGTGATACCATTACCCCATTTGATGAATTATTACATCCCCTCTATAACAGTATTCTTGCTTTTGATACCCGATCAATAACCGAAGCCCATACTTTGGGAAGCCGGCTTGGGGAAGAGTGGATTTTTAAAACAACTGGCATGCCACTTCATCCGACCTACTCCGCTTGTAAAATATTATGGATCAAAAACAACCTTCCTAAGGTATTTCATAAGACATCCCGGTTCTTATGTTATGAGGATTTTATCTCAATGAAGCTTGGTTCAGGAGCAGCTATAAGTTTTTCAAACGCAGCCCGGACCATGTTTTTTGATATCAATAAACTGACATGGAACCAGAAAATACTCAATGAATGCTCAATTCAAGAAGATCAATTGTCCAAGCCAATGAAGTCATTCTGGTCCCTTTTAATCAGCCTCACCTGAACGAAAAGATGTACACTACCAAAGTATGTTGTTATCCTCATAGTTATCAGGGAAGATACTGTTCCTTTTCACAAATCCTCACTGCTGGTGCTGCTTATCGTTGGTATAAAGATACTTTCTTTCCCCTCGAATCTATCCCTTCCCAAGACTTCAACAAAAATGTTTATGAAATGATGGAATCAAAAATGCCGGATCAGTCCAAGAATATTTTTTTTATCCCTCATCTTTCGGGAAGCGGCAATCCAACCATGAATCCCAATGCCAAGGGATGTATCTATGGTTTGACTCTGGCAACTGACCGGTATGATATTGCCCGCGCTATTCTTGAAGGAATAACCTTTGAGCTGAAAATCAACCTGGAATTGATGGAATCAATCACCGGGAATAATATCAATGAGATAAAATCATTTGGCGGAGGGGCAAGGTCTGATTTCTGGCTTCAGTTAAAAGCCGATATAACCGAAAAAAATATTATCTCCTCGAATACTATCGAAGCTGGATGTTTAGGAGCTGCCCTTCTCGCTGGTTACGGCGCAGGTGTTTTCCCTTCTTTAGATCAGGGAATAGAAGCGGTAAACCATAACCTCATTTATCAAAAATACCGCCCTAACCCGAAAATGCATGAGGTTTATTCACAAAAATATACTCATTACCTCCTTATAAGCCAAAAGATAAACGAACTCTATCTCCAGTTAGAGTAATTATTTATGTTTCTTCTCCAATTTCATTGCTCCTTGCAAAGGAATCTTGAATGATTAAGGAGAAATACTAAACATCATGAAAGCCATAGGCTCTCCGTTTAATCACCTGAATCTTATTGTTGATTCCTTTCAACCAACTGGTATTGATGAGAAACTGGCAATGGTTGAAAATTCCATAGGCATTTCTTTTCAGCATTTTTGTAAACGACTGTTTCACCACCTTGACTCGACAAAAATGAAAGAATGGTTTAATCTGTATCCGGGACATCGTTGTGCCTCCTCTGGGTTGGTTTTGCTGATACAAATACCTTATCCAGAAGAGCACGCGGTGTCCATTTTTATTGGGATTATTGATCAACTTTTTGGGAGAAGAACCAATGATAATACCCTGGTGCCAGGGACCTGAGCTTATACATTCAGTTTAATTTTTTTCCAAATACGGTATCGACGATGATTTCCCCGTCAATAATTTTCTTTTCAATTTCATGAATCCGTTTTCGGATTTCAACCGGTACGATTTTTTGGTAATTCTCATTATCAGCTATCCCAACTGCACCTTCTTTTAAACCCAGGGATTCGGCTTTTCCATACTCCAACTTCCCAACCAGATGAAGCTGTATCGCACGAAATAGAGAGCTGTCAACTCTTTTTATCATCGAGGTGATGATGGTGGCAGCTCTTTTTGGATCATCTTTTTTTAAGAGAAGATATTGATCGGAATCAACCCCAATCGCGAATTTCTTTCTCTCCTGAGCAGCCAAGAAAATACCAATTCCAGTCTTCGCTGCCACATTGAATATGATAACAGCTCCATTATCATACTGGACGATAGCCAATTCCTTTCCTTTCGCCGGATCATTAAAAGAATCGGCATAAGACGCCAGCGCCTTCACTTTCGGATCAATATAGTTGGCCCCCTGGATGTACCCAATTTTAAAGTCGTTGATGACCGGATTATCCATGCCCCCAATAAAGCCCATGACTTGATTCGGGTTGAGATCGTTAACCGTAGAATTGGTCAATAAAGCCGCCAATGCCCCCACTAAGAAAGATCCTTCATTTTGCTTGTAAAGGATTGAATATACATTTCCCAAATTTCCTTTGGAATAGTCCACACTGGCATCATAGATGACAAATTTCTTCTGAGGGTGGGTGGAAGCAATTTTCTCCACGATTTCGATGAGCTGATAGGTACCGGTGATGATCAGGTCCCAGTCTCCCTCGGCCAACTGCTCCAGGTCTGGTTCCCAATGGGTTGGATCATAGCCTCCTTCGACAATTTTGGCTTTAATCCCCAACTCCTTTACCGCCCAATGGATACCCCGAGCTGCCGAATCAAAAAAAGATTTGTCACTCAGGTTTCCATTGATATATAAAGCCACTTTCGGCTTTCCTTCCGAAAGTGATACGGGAGTTCCAATTAGAAGAAAAATGAGGAAAAGAATAATGGAAAGAAATGACCTTTGGTTAATTTTCGTGTTTATCACCCCTTCTGTAATCTCTCTAATGGATTTTCTATAAACAATTACAAATTGATCCGACCTGAAACGGTCACCGGCATCCCATTCGACAAATGTCCCCAAAGGCAGCCTCAAGCCAATCCATGGGTGGACAGCAGTTGTAAATTACTCCACCTACCCCACAGCCAGCAACAATGGTCATCATGGTTACCATACAGAAAAAAACCAAATGTTTTTTCTTATCCATTTAACCCTCCTTCCTCTCTTCTCCCAATATTTTGTTTTAACCCAGTTCTTTCTCTTCTTACAAGTCAAAAATTTTCGTACTTTATTTTCCTTTATCCTGAGGAGGTCATTTCCCGGGCGCCTGGTTCCCTCTTCATCCGTCATTGCGAGACACTGTAATCTAGTGGCGTGGCAATCTCATATTTTTGTACTTTCAAAAACTTCCCCCTTTGGATGAAGGGAGAGTAAGATGGATTCGGCCTTTTCATCCCAATTTTTTTTCAATTTCCCCATTAAGATAAATTAAATAATCCCACGGTGGGGCGAGGGAGTTGAGGAGTCTGTCATTCTGAGGAGGCTGACTATATTTTACCAGCCGACGTGAGAATCCCATCTTTTTTCAAATCAACAAATCAACAATTTTTTAATAAGATCCTGACTTTATCAGTTTTTTAAGATTTTTCACTTATCCACAGGCAAAAATCCAGTCATATCAAGCCTTTTAGAATTTGACCCTTCAAAAAGAAGGGAATCCCCAGTATCAAAAAATCGCCCAGACCCTCATGGCCCTTTCTAAAGCTTCCTCATCACCAGATCACGGAGTCCTCTCCGCAGGAGAACTCACCGGGTATGGCTATATCGTCTACCAGAAACTCTATAAACAATTTGGCCTTCCCTCCATTACTCTCGGTCTTTCCTGGTCCCGCAATATCCAATTCGATTTGAACGCCTCCCTGTTTCTCCTGGTTTGCCAGCATCTCCTTTCCCCCCGCAGTAAACTTGCGACTTACATCCATCAGCACCAACTTGATAACTTGGTGCCAGGCACCGGATAACTGGAAGGTGGTGTCTTGAAGAGCCAAGACCAGGGGTTCTTGGGCCACTCGCTTTCGGGTGGCCTCATAATGAGGGGAAAGCAGGGTGTTCATGGCAATTTCTGGATGATCAAAGAAGCGGTAGCAGGCCTTGGTTTTGGCTTTACTCCCACAGGCCTGGGGGATATTCCCTTCCGGACAGGCGTAAAAATCCCGGACAATGGTAAGGAGGCGTTTATTGAGACGTTCATCGCCACAGCTCGCTCCTTGGAATTCCCCCTTCACCCAGTCGGCATCCAAAGAAGGGGAGGGAGGTGGGTTTCTTTGGGGAAAGGGCCGGGACTTAGGAGACGGGAGCGTCAGTTTCCCCCGCCGTTCCAGTCTTAAGAGAGCCACTCGACAGCTCATCTCTTTCATCTTCCCATGGGGACTTTTCCAATAGAGCCACTCACAGACCCCTCTTGAAATCACTCCCCGGGAGAGCTCTGGTTCCTGGTTGACTTTTTCTTGGATTTTCTGGATCATGATATCAGTAAACTCTTGGCCGCATACGATCATGCGGTGAAAGTATCGCTTTTCTCTATCAATGTCCAGTGAAATCTTATGGATTACATTGAGGTCAAGATGGGGGTGTCTATTGGAGCGCCATGGCGTGTCGAGCTTTGAGTTTACATTCTCATCTGGTGCCGCAGCGCGGCATGAGGGTCTATCCTGAAAACGCTGTGATTTGCAAATACCTTAACTTAAATATACTTTCAATATCTTCGACCTTCCACTCCTCTGCTGTCATTGCGAGGAGTGGTTTCTACGACGTGGTAATCTCATCTTTTGTATTGCACTTTTTAACGAAAAGATCCTGATGGAATTGAGTCTCTCAGGCAGGATGGGCCTTACACCTTATTTTTTAAGGATATTTTCTCAAAGAGAGAGGCTTCCAGGGGTATGAAGCTAACAACGGATACATTTTCCGGCAAACCGGTTCGGAAAAAACTTCGTGAAAAAGGTAAAATGAATCGAAATTTTTCTGAACCATTTGTTCAAATGAGATTGGTTCCGGTTCTTTGGAAGAAAAACCGTTTTCCAGGTTTTTCTGGTCATTCATGTTTTCCTTTTTCCTCCTTTTTTCCCAGCTTATCTCTCATCCTGGTATCGGCTTGTAAATTCTGAAGGGAATAATAATCCATAAATCCTAACTTCCCTTCCCGAAGGGCTTGAGCCAAAGCTCTGGGAACTTCTGTCTCTGCTTCAACCACTTTTGCCCTCATTTCCTGAGTATAGGCCAACATTTCTTGTTCCAGCGCAATAGCCATGGCTCGTCTTTCTTCCGCTTTAGCCTGGGCGACCCTCTTATCGGCTTCAGCCTGGTCAGTCTGTAATCTGGCTCCAATGTTTTCTCCAACATCGATATCGGCAATGTCAATGGAGAGAATTTCAAAAGCCGTTCCGGCATCCAGTCCTTTTCCCAAAACCGTTTTTGAAATGTTATCCGGGTTTTCCAGAACGGTTTTGTGAGAAAGAGATGAACCAATGGTGGTAACAATACCTTCTCCAACCCGGGCAATAATGGTGGCTTCAGTTGCTCCACCGATTAACCGATCAATGTTGGTTCGTACTGTGACCCGGGCTTTCACTTTTAATTCAATTCCGTCTTTTGCGACTGCTGCGACCTCCGGAGTTTCAATGACTTTGGGAAGAACGCTCATCTGAACTGCTTCCAACACATTCCGTCCGGCCAGGTCAATGGCACAGGTTCTTTGAAAAGGAAGTGGGATTCCCGCTCTCTCCGCAGCAATCATGGATATTACCACCCGGTCAACATTCCCACCGGCCAAATAATGAGCTTCTAATAATCCGGCATCCAAATTAAGACCCGCTTTGGTTGCCTTTATAAAAGGCAGGATGATGCCCGCTGGGGGAACTCGTCTCAGCTTCATTCCTATCAGAGTAAGAATGCTGATTTTTACCCCAGCTGCTAATGCTGATATCCAGAGCCCCAAAGGAACCAACGAAAAAAAAGCAATGATAACAATCAAAATAACGATCGCAGGAATTAAATATCCGGTAACATCCATCTTTTTACACCCCTCTCTCAATTTGGACAATAATACGGTTTCCTTCTACCTTATCCACTACCACTATTTTTCCTGGTTCAATAAACTCTCCCCGAGTGACCACGTCATATCGCTTCCATTCTATTTCCACAATACCCGAAGGCCGGAGTATGGTTTTGGTGAGCCCCTTCTTCCCCACCAGACTCTGGTCATTCAAAGCCTTTTCTTCGAGAATTTCCTGTTGTTGGTCATTTTTATAAAGTCCCATTTTCTTCCAGATCGGGTTATTCGGTAAAAAGAAGAGAAGAACCAAAAAAATCCCCCCCATTATAGCCATATACAACAACAACTGGCTGAAAGCCACCTCCCAAAACAGAACGCTGGTGGTTCTTAATACCAGGTAAAGGGAAACTGCCAGAGCCCCGATTCCAGTAATTCCGGTGATTCCAAAACCCGGTATTACTAATAATTCCAAACTCAACAAAAGAATACCTGCCAGAAATAGAATGAGCGGTTCCCAACCGGCAAGTCCTGCGAAATACCTTCCTCCAAAAAAAAGCAAAAGAGCAACGATTCCTGCTGCTCCCGGAAATCCAAATCCGGGAGTCATAATCTCAATTAAAATTCCCCCAAAAGCAACCAGAAGAAGGAGTGGGACGATGGTTGGATGGGTCAATATCCTTGCCAGGGTTTCAGACCAGGAGGGAGACAGAGTGTTGATCACCGGTTCTTTCAAACCCAATTTTTCCAGGACTTCCTGTTGATTTCGAGCGATATAATCGGCGGCCCCACGCTCTAAAGCAGCAGTTGCAGTCAGGGTTAATAGTTCTCCTTTCTCCTTCAACCCCTCAATCTCAATATTCCGGTCTACCATAGCTGCAAAAAGATGGGGATCACGTTTTCGGGTTTCGGCCAGAGCCTCGATCTGTGCTCTGATAGCTGAGATGGTTTTGGGATCAGGGGGAGTTTCCGCGGTCTCCTGGCCGGTTCGCGGTTCAGCTGCTCCCATACTTGCATCGGGCGCCATCATGATCACTTCACAGGAAAGGGCCAGAAAGACTCCTGCCGACCAGGCTTTGGAATTCACAAAAGCGACAGTTTTTATGGGGGCATTGAGGATAAGGTCTTTCATGAAGAGCATGGCATCCACCCGACCACCAAAGGTATCGATCTCAAACACCACAACCTCAGCTCCTTGTTCCTGGGCTTCCAATAAAGCTCGTCGGGTAAAACTGGCCAAACCCCATTCCACCGCTCCCAGGTCAGATACATCTTTAAGCGGAACCCAAAAGACAGAAGGTTTTTCTGAAGAAAAAAGAGGAATTGATACAATTACCAATATCAGTAAAACGAAAAAAACCGCTTGGAAACATTTCTTTCTTTGTTTGAGAAAAAAGATAGTAAAAATATTGGATAAAGCAGTTATAAACAAAAAATATTCCTCCCTCCTTGCTTAACCCCCCAAAAACGGTCAAAATTTTTTCTTGGTTATTATAAACATGATACTCCACGTTTTTTGTTTATTAAAGGAAAACATTAAAAATAAATTTGGTTCTTCTGAGATTTCTATGGGTAAAGGTTTAACCCACCACCATGAAAGAGAATGGCCATCCGGTAATTATGAAAGCTCCGGAATCCCCGAGCTGCTGATTTGATCTGTGGGATCTTACTGTTGATCCCTTCCGCCACCGCATTGGTGATCCGGTGAGTAAGAAAGGATACGATATGAGAAAGATGGTCCTTAAACATCTTGGCAACGGCGATGAGGG
>JAPLGF010000160.1 GCA_026390275.1 Candidatus Atribacteria bacterium | reverse complement strand
GAAACTATCCTGAAAAAAAAGTCGCATGGTGATCAATCACCTCGATACCAGAATCTGGTTTAGTCACAGATAAAAAGTTGCCAAAACCATTGTCTACTCTGAAAATGATGTTGAGTTGTGGAGATGTGGAGTTGTGGAGTTGGAAAAAGGCACCCTCCCCTACGCCCCCTCCTTTTTTTCCCTCTCCCCGTTTTGTTGAGGGAGAGGCAAGGGTGAGGGGGGAATTTTCATCCGTTGCTGGCGCCATTTTTTTGTCCTGACAGGAAGATCTACCAATATTCCGGATTACTCAATCTTATGAGAATATCATATCAATTCGGTAATGGAAAGTTCTCCATTTCCTGGATTACCATTTAGATTGAAAGCTTTAAAACCAGTTTAGTATGAATACCGAATTCAGAAAAATTATCAAAAGATTGTGGGAAATTATGGGAAAACCGGGAGAGGGGACAACAGTGGGGAAGGTCTTTCCGATTCCCCATTTTCACAAATACCCAATTCCACGTTTTTAGAGGCTGTATTTTTTGGGGTGAAAAACCGTATAATGAAATCGGTAGGGAAAGTATTTTTGTTCTATTTTTTCAAATACCGCCGTCGAATATGGAGGTGAAAGTTTGAAACGAATTTTATGGTTCCTCTTTGTCATCTGGATAGTTCTATTTCTCTGCCCGCTCTTGTCCTTCTCATTTGCCGCAGAAGACTTAGTATCCCTGGTGAAAAAAATAAAACCCTCTATTGTGGCGATATATACTTACAACGACAAAGGAATCGGGCTCATGCAGGGGAGTGGTTTCTTTATCAGCCCGCAGGGTGATGTGATCACCAACTGGCATGTGGTCGAGGGAGCCTATAGTGCCATTATTAAAGCCACGGATGGCAATTCGTATCAGATAACAAAGGTGCTGGGAGGGGACAAAGAAAGCGACCTGGCACTTCTGTCTGTTGATACCAGGAAGATTCCAGTCCAGTTTCTCCCCATTGTGAGTTCTCCACCGGAAGTAGGAGAGAGAGTAATGGTGATGGGGAATCCCCTTGCTCTGGAGTTCAGTGTTTCCGATGGAATCGTCGCGGCTATCCGAACCATCCCGGAGTACACCAAAGGAAACGTGATCCAGATCACCGCTCCCGTCTCCCCCGGTTCCAGCGGAAGTCCCGTGGTGAATATGCAAGGGGAGGTGGTGGCCGTTGCCTTTTACGTCTATTTCAAGGGTGAAAACCTCAATTTTGCCATCCCGGGGGAAAAAGTCGCTCAACTCACCAAGGGTCCCCACCAGACACCCCCAAGCATTATCACGACCGCGACAACCAGTGATTTTAAAACGTTTACCGATACCCAAAAAGGATTCACCTTAAAATATCCCAATTCCTGGACCTCCACCATCCAGACTCTTATGAACCAGGAAGTGGTCGCTTTTCTGGCACCAACTGACAACCCGCAGGATGTTTTCCGGGAAAACTTAAACATCTTGATCGAAAACCTTCCCTCTGAAATGAGCCTCCAGAACTATTTTTCGCTCACTATGGATCAGTTGAAGACCTTTCCTGATGTGCAGTTCAGAGAAAATTATGACGCCACCATCTCCGGCCAGCCCGGCAAGGTCCTGGTCTACAGTCGAACCCTGGATGGAAAAGAACTCACCTATTCTCAGGTCTATATCATTCGGGGGATAAAAGCCTATGTTCTTACGTTCACAGCGGAATCAACCCAGTATTCCCACTATCAGCCGGAATTTCAACAAATCCTTTCCCGTTTTCACTTCGATGGATGATGGTAACCCCCAAAATTGGGGAATTGGAAAAGAAACATCAAACCGGGAATGACCAGAGAAAGAAATGAAGAAAAACAAAGAATTGGAAACGAGGACGGGAAAATGATGAAACTTAAAATAAAGGGAATGAGCTGTCAGCATTGTGTCATGCGGGTTCAAAAAGCACTGGAAAAAGTACCCGGTGTGGTATCGGTCAAAGTGAACCTCACCAAAGGTGAAGCCGAGATTAACACTCAGGATACTGTTTCGTCTCAAGAACTCATTGCGGCCGTTGAAAAAGCCGGATATGAAGCTCAACTGCCATAAATGAAAGGAAATCACACAGAAAGTGGTGAAACCATGAAAATCATTCAACTATATGGAGCAAAGATACCAGCAATCGGATTGGGAACCTGGGATCTGCGCGGATCAGAGTGCGTCCAGGCGGTCATGTCCGCCCTGGAAATCGGATATCGACACCTCGATACCGCCCAATTTTACCAAAACGAGGAAGAGGTGGGGAAAGCCCTTAGCCAGTCTCCGGTGAGGAGAGAAGATATTTTTCTCACCACCAAAGTCTGGCCGACCTACCTTCACTATCAAGACGTGATTGCCACCCTGGGGGAGAGTCTCCGGAAACTCCGGACCGATTATGTGGATCTGTTCCTCATCCACTGGCCCAGCCTTTCGGTTCCTTTAGAAGAGACCTTTGAAGCCATGAAAGTACTATTAGAGCAGGGGAAAACCCGTTATATCGGAGTCAGTAATTTCAGTGCGGAACAACTTGAACCGGCGTATGCTATGGCGCCAGCTCCCCTTCTTACCAACCAGGTGGAGTATCACCCCCTTCTATCCCAGAAAGAGATCCTTCAGTTCTGCCAGAAACATGAAATGTTCCTCACGGCCTATTGTCCTTTGGTTCGTGGTCGAAGTCTTCAGAATACCATCATCAAAGATATTGCATCAAAATATGGAAAATCCATCGCTCAGGTCACCCTCCGCTGGTTCATACAGCAAGAAAAAGTAGTCGCCATTCCGAAAGCCTTACGACCAGAACATCAAAAAGAGAATATCGAAATATTTGACTTCGAATTGAACGAAGACGAGATGAAAGCCATTTCCCACCTGGATAGAGGAGAACGAGTGGTGACAGGGTGAGAAAGAGGTTCGAAAGGCGTATTTCGCCATTCAAAAAGAAATCCCAGGAGGTCATCGATGGACAAGATAAAGGTGGGAATTATCGGGACTGGTTTTATTGGTGCTGTTCATGTTGATGCCCTGAGGCGTCTGGGTTTCGTTGACATCGTTGCCTTAGCAGAAGCGAATCAAGAACTGGCCCAAAAGAAGGCAGCAGATTTCATGATCCCCCGGGCGTATGGAAACTTCCCGGACCTCATTCATGATCCGGATGTTCAAGTGGTTCATAACTGTACCCCCAATAATCTCCATCTCAGCATCAACACCCAAATCATCGAAGCCGGAAAGCATATTTTTTCCGAAAAACCGCTGGGAATGAACCGCGATGAGTCTCAGAAAATGTTGGAACTGGCCAAGAAACACCATATCGTCCATGGAGTCAATTTCAATTACCGGATGTATCCTTTAGTTCAGGATATGAAATGGAAAGTCCAACAGGGAGAGCTGGGGGACATCCGCATCGTTCATGGGTCCTATCTTCAGGACTGGCTGTTTTACGATACCGACTATAATTGGCGGATCGAACCGGAAATCAGTGGGAAGACTCGCGCCATCGGAGACATCGGTTCCCACTGGTGTGATCTGGCTCAAACCATCACCGGCCTCAAAATCTCCGAGGTCTTTGCCGATTTCTCCACCGTCATTCCGTTCCGGAAAAAATCCCAAAACACCGAAACATTTTGCGAAAATCAAGACCTCGCTGCCTACGAAGAGAAGGAGGTCCAGACCGAAGACTGGGCAGGGGTACTGATCCATTTTGAAAATGGGGCGAAAGGACTCTTCTCGGTCTCGGAAGTCTGTGCGGGACGGAAATGCTATTTTAATATCGAGGTGAATGGCTCGAAGAAAACCTACTTTTGGAATCAAGAAGAAGGGGATCGGATGTGGGTCGGCCATCGCAGTGGACCAAACGCCGTCATCATGCGAGATCCCCATCAGCTTAATGCAGGGTGCCGCCGTTATACCTTTGCCCCAGGGGGACATCCGGAAGGCTGGCTGGACACGTTTAAAAACAATATACAGGCTTTTTATACTTTCCTCCAGGAGGGGAAAAACATCGAACAAGAGAAACCGGATTTTGCCACTTTTTACGATGGGTATGACATTGCCTGCATTGTCGATGCCATTGCTGAAAGTCACGAAAAAGGAATCTGGGTCAAGGTTATTCGGTAATTATAAAACCAAAGAAATGGGGGGAGGAGTGTCTGTGACGATCAAACCGGGATTTGGAGGACCAGGATCGTACCTGATCGGGGAAGAAGAAAAAAGGGAACTGATGGAGGTCATTGACTCTGGATATCTCTTCCGTTATGGTTCAGAGGACGATCCTCGTTTTAAAAGGAAAGTAGTCACTCTGGAAAAAGAATTTGCCACCCTCTTGGGGGTGAAATACGCTGTCGCGGTCAATAGCGGAACCAGTGCCTTGCTCACCTGTCTCACTGCACTGGGAATCGGGCCGGGAGATGAAGTGATTGTTCCCGGATACACTTTCATTGCCTCCATCTCGAGCATCATCGTGGCTCGAGCCATCCCCGTCCTGGCCGAGATTGACGAATCGCTAACCCTGGATCCTGAGGATATCCGTAAGAAGATCACCCCTCAGACCAAAGCCATCATGCCGGTCCACATGCTGGGAAATCCCTGCCATATGGACGTGATCATGGATATCGCCCGGGAACATAAACTGTTTGTCATTGAGGATTGTGCCCAATCGGCAGGAGGTTCATTCCACGGAAAACGATTGGGAAACATCGGTGATCTCGGAGAATTTTCACTCAATATCTTTAAAACCATCACCGCCGGAGATGGCGGGATCGTGGTTACCAACGACTATAACCTTTATGAACGAGCCTTTGGTTTCCATGACCAGGGACACAAACCCCTACGGACCGGGGTGGAAGTGGGAAAAAGGAGTATGGTGGGGATGGATTTCCGGATGAATGAACTCACCGGAGCAGTGGCCTTAGCCCAGATCCGAAAAATCGACTGGATCCTTTCCCTTCTTCGTGAGAAAAAGAAAAAGCTCAAAGAAGCAATTTCTGGTATTCCTGGTATCGGTTTCCGAACCATCAACGATGAAAAAGGGGAATGCGCTACCCTGCTCACCCTCCTCTTTCCGGACGAGAAAACTGCCAGCGCTTTCGGTGAGAAAGCCGGTACCAAAACCCTCTCTCATTCCGGCTGGCATGTCTATAATAACATGGAACAGATCCTGCAGAAAAAGACCGCCACTCTCTATCCCTGTCCCTATGACTGTCCCGCTTACGGGAAAGAGATCGAATATTACGCTCACATGCTTCCGAAAACCGACAAAATCCTGGACCGGGCCATTAATATCAGCGTGGGAGTGGTGGATAAGGGTCTGGGCTCCGGTTTTGGAGTCAACATTCAATCCCCGGACGAAGAAATTGAGGCGGTGGCAAAAAAAATCACCACCATCATGAAAGAGATATCCTGAGAGAGAAGAGATATTATACGACTTTCAGACCTCATTGTCCTTTCGGAACAGGAGACCTTTCTGATTCATAAGTGATCGGAGGCGCGCTCCTGGCGATCTCCATGGCCCGGTACGCCAGCTCCGGAGAAGAAAGGGTAATTTCCCGGTAAAAACACCTTCCGCTGGAGGAGAAGAAATTTCCCCCCCCCTTGACTTTCTTCAGTTTCCCTCTTATATTACTTATTTGATTATATTAATATGCTAAATAATTTTAAGAAGTTGAATGTCCCCGGGGTAGATGCTATTCTTGATCCGCCCCCCAGAGGTCATTCAGAAGGAGGTCTCTATGTACAAATATTCTTTGGTCATCCTCACGGTGCTGCTGACACTTTTTGTCGCCTCGTGCACATCGGTGAATCAAACTGTTTTGGCGGAAGAGAATGGAAGTACACAACCTGTTTACAACCCTTCTTTTCTTGGCGAAAAAGGGGAAAACGTCAATGCAGTCAATGGTGAATTTCTCATCGATACCAGCGTTTTCCAGGATAATCTCCCCCGTTTTTACAATGTTACTTTACCGAACGGAAAAATGGTCTTTTTTTTCGCAGTGAAAGATAGTAATGGATCTTTTCATATCGCTGCCAATGCCTGCCAGGTCTGTTCGGAAGCAAAAATGGGTTTTCATGCCGAGGAAGGAATGATCGTCTGCAACGTGTGTGGTAATCGGTATCCCATCGAAAAAATTGCTACTGAAAAAGGGGGATGTAACCCCGTACCGGTCACCCCTCAGGCCGAAATAAGAGAAGGGAAGATCGTCATCAAAGTTACTGACCTGGAAAAAATCGCGGACTATTTTTAAATGCATACCTCGACTTAGATCATGAAGAAAACGAAAAATTCTGGTCAAGAAACCATATTATCCATCCGGGGCATGCACTGTCTGTCGTGCGAGATCCTGGTAGAAAAAATCTTACTCCAACTCCCGGGTGTCCGATCGGCGAAAGCTTCTCTCGTTCGGGAAGAGGTTCTGATCGAATATATCGGTGAATGCCCGGATAGGGAGACCATGAAGAACCTACTGGCGGAACAGGGCTATCATATTGCCTGTCAGGAAGACAAAGCATCGGTACCGAATCCAAAAACGGATCTTCTCGCAATTCTGGGTATTTCCTGTCTGGTGATAGCAGTCTTTCTTCTACTCGAAAAGACCGGGTTGTCGCAGCTGATCAATGTTGATTCTTCTTCCAGCCTGCCCATTTTTTTCCTCTTCGGTTTACTCGCTGGTGTATCAAGTTGTGCCGCCCTGGTGGGTGGATTGGTCCTCTCTCTGAGCAAGCAATGGTCCGAGTTTTCACCCGATAGTCATTCACCCATCCAGCGTTTTCAACCCCATTTACTCTTCAACGTTGGTCGACTCATCTCGTATGCCGGTTTCGGAGCGGTACTGGGAGCGGCGGGAAGCCTGTTACGTCCTTCCCCGTTTTTTTCTTCCCTCCTGGTGATGGTGATTTCCGGGATCATGATCATCTTGGGGTTGCAAATGCTGGGAGTTAAATGGTTCAGAACCCTCCGGTTCACCATGCCCCGGTTCATTACTCGATATGCCACCAATGAAAGACACTTTATCGGGCGGTACATGCCTTTTCTGATGGGAGGACTAACCTTCTTCCTTCCCTGCGGTTTCACCATCACCGCCCAGGGACTCGCCCTCCTCTCGGGGAGTGCCTGGGCGGGAAGCCTGATCATGTTGTTCTTCGCGCTGGGAACCCTTCCCATACTCCTCTTCATTGGGATATCGAGTACGAAAATCCTGAACAAACCTTCCTCTTCTGCCCTTTTTTCGAGGGTGGCCGGAGTACTGGTGCTCTTTTTTGCCCTCTACACCTTTAATGCCCAGCTCAATGTCCTGGGGTTCTGGAGTCTGAACCGTATCAGTCTCTCCCCTCTCCCGACCGTCTCCACCGTCCAGAAGAGTTCATCAATTGAAGGATTCCCACCACTTCAGGAAGGAAAACAAATTATCACCATGGAAGCCTCGGTTTTAGGATATACACCGAAACAATTTCGGGTAAAAGCCGGAATCCCGGTTCGCTGGGAAATCATCGATAAGGGAACCAGCGGTTGTACCAATGCGGTCATTTCCAAAGACTTGTTTGACGGAGAGATCAAATTAACCCGCGGCCAAACCAGTGTGAAAGAATTCATCCCTCTAAAAGCGGGAACGTACTCCTTCAGTTGTTGGATGGGAATGATCACCGGAGTGATTGAAGTCGTTAACTAATAATAACCATCTGTCTATCATTATAGTCTGGAGGTAAAAACCAATGAAAAAGCGATTTCTCTTCAGCATCACCGTACTCCTACTCCTGTTATTTGCAGGAATTCTATCTGCGCAGGAAATACCAACCAGGGGGCTTCCTTCCTGCTGTCAGCCGAAAAGTAGCGGGGGTGGAAGTATGAAAATTGAAAGCTATTCGAAACTTGCCATTACCGAAGTGATCTATCAAGATGGAAAAATTCGGGTCAACGGCACTACCGATCTCCCATTTGGATCGAAACTGATCGTCACGCTCAGTCAACCAGGAACCTCTTCTGCCGGTATCGAGAGAAAAATCGAGGTCCATAATGAGAAATTTTCCGCCTTCTTGACTCCCCCTGATCCATCATATCTTTCCCAAAAAATAAAGGTGGAAGTGGTTTTTGAACCCCGAAATCAACCTCCAGAAGTGAGCACCGTGGTGGGTTCTTTTGGAGAAAAAATTTCTGGTGACCTTGTCATAGTGGATGGAAA
>JAPLGF010000091.1 GCA_026390275.1 Candidatus Atribacteria bacterium | reverse complement strand
TTCCCGGACATGAAAATTGACCTTTATTATATGGATCTGCAAATTCTGGGTGGGAAAAAAGAGAAATTGCTGAGTATCGCCCGGGAAAAGGTCAGGCTGGTGAGACATCTTCCTTATCGGGTGGAACCGGGTCCGGAGGGAAAAGGCCTTACGCTCCTCTTCGAAGATGAGCAGGGTGTGAACCGGGCGGATTATGATGCGGTCGTCTTGTCGGTGGGAATGGTTCCTTCCCCCGGGACCCGTCGGGTCGCTGAACTCTTCCGGCTTTCCACCGATGAATCGGGATTTATAAAAGATTATAGTGAAGGACAGACCAGTCAGAGTGGCGTCTTCGTTTGCGGAACCGCTTCCGGTCCCCGGGACATCGAAACTGCTATCTTACATGCCAAAAAGGTTGCTACCCGGATCATGATGAAAACTCAATGTCAACGCCCAAGATGCGGCAAGGAGGCGTAGAGTTTTGAACAAGGTTTGTGTGCTATCACTCTCTGAAATCCCCATCGATCTTCCCGGCTGGGTTTCCCAGGCGGAAGCTCGCTGGAACAGAACCATTGATCTATCCCTCCCTCAGAATCGGACCATTGCCCTTTCGGGACCCTATGACCGGGTGGTGGTGATCGGGAGGAGTCTATCGCTGAACCGGGAGAATCTCTCCCGGGTTTGCCACCGGTACCATTTCGACCCCCTCCGGGTTCACGCCTATCCGATGGAGGGACTCACAGCAATGACCCCTTCTCAACGGCTGGAACAATGGGAAAATGACTTCCAGACCATCCTCTCCCAACCGGATCCCGGGCAAACCGGGGAAGTGGTATCCTTTCAACCCGAAAAAAAGGTTTTAATCATCGCTCCCGGAGAAGAAGAAAGAAAAGCCATCGCCGATGAACTCGCCCAACTGGGCATTCCTTCTCTTTCTCCTACCGAACCCTTTTCCTTCGCCCGCCAGGGAATCCAGTACGAAGTGATGATGGAAGAAAGAAGAGAAACTGTGGGGGCCATCGCGATTGCCGAAACCAATGAAAAAACCTTTTCCTTTTCTATTTCCCGGGAGACGGAAGAAACCAAAAAAGTAATAGAGTGGGATGATTTTCAACCGCGGATTTTAATGCGATCATTTCGTCTCCAGACGGTGGTTTTCCTGGTTCCGGAAATGGTGGTTCCCCCGGAAATCTGGAAGAAAATTTTCGAATCCGCTCGTCTCCTCGCCGAACGAGATGGCACCCGAGTTCTCATTCTGTGCCGCGAGGTCATCGTGGCAGGCGATCACCTGGAGAAAGCCTATCGTGAGACCCGGGAAGCGGGAGTTCTTTTCGAAAAAATTGATTTCATAACCCTCGTCCTGAAGCCCACCCTGGACATGCGGGGAGCCTGGGTGGATATGACCACTGAACGAGACGGTATGAGTATGACCCTTCACGCTGATTGGGTGGTCAAGGTTCCCGGATTCCACAAAATACCGACGGATTTTTCCCATATTTTCCAGGCTGATCGCATCATCCAGACCGTTTCCCGGCCCGAGAATGTCAACCTGCCGCCTTTTACCCTTCCCTACCCGGGACTTTTTGTCATCCCCGGTTCCCGGTTCTTATCGAATCGGTCCTCCGCCCTGCAGGAAGTGGCAGAGTATCTCCAGAGAGAAATCCTGGTAGAAAAGGGACGGGCATTGGTGGATGAAGAGAAGTGTGTCCTCTGTCTCACCTGCCTGCGCACCTGCCCCTGGAGCGCCATCGATATCGAGGGGAATTCCCGGCGGAAAAAAGCCCGGATCAATTGGGAACAGTGCCATCTTTGCGGCCTGTGCCTGTCATCCTGCCCGGCTGATGCCATTTCTCTGGAGGGTCTGACGGAGTGCTATGAAATCATCCAGCAATAATACGGGGAAATTTTACAGACTATCGGTTTTTGAGTAAAGAATTCAGGTGGAGTGATGTCGATTGAAACTTTATGTTATTGCGTGTGATAAAAGCGGTTATCCAGCCCTGATGAAAGGTATTGAAACCGGCGAAGGCACCGATTCGGTGCTCACTGTTCAAAAAATACCCTGTTTGGGCCTGGTGAAAGAGAGTCTTCTGCTGGAAACCCTGGAAAAGGAGTATGATGGGATTCTCTTGGTGGGATGTCCGCTCGATAGCTGCTACAACCTCGACGGTAGTCGTTTTGCGGAGCGGCGGGTTCACAGGGTCAATGCTCTTCTGCAGGAAGCCGGGATTGAAAAAAAAGTATTCCTGGCTTTCGTAACGGCGGAAAAAACCGGGGAACTCCAACGAGTTCTCATGCTCGCCCGTTCAGCTTTCAATAAAGAGGAGTCACCGACATGATTATTGGAGAACGAAAACCAGTCAAGGAAATTCTTCAACTCATCGGAGATCGGAAAAAAATTTTAGTTTTAGGATGTGGGACCTGTGTAACGGTGTGTCTCTCCGGCGGGGAAAAAGAAGCGAAGGAACTGGCTTCTCTGCTCCGGATCAAAAAGTACCAGGCGTCCGATTACACGGTGGAACGCCAGTGTGAACCGGAATTCATCCGTCCCCTCGATTATCGCCTGAAGGAAGTGGAAGCGGTTCTTTCCCTGGCCTGTGGGGTGGGCGTCCAGGCCCTGGCCGATAGATATCCCCGCACTCCCGTCTTTCCCGGTCTCAACACCACCTTCCTGGGAATGCCGGTGGAGCAGGGGCGATGGGAAGAGCGGTGCGGGGGATGTGGTCAGTGTATCGTCCACCTTTTCGGCGGAACCTGCCCGGTGACCCGGTGTGCCAAGAGTCTCCTCAACGGACCCTGTGGAGGGTCGAAAGACGGGAAGTGCGAAGTCAAGCCCGACCGCGACTGCGCCTGGCAGCTCATCTATGATCGTCTCAAATTGCAGGGACGACTGGACGCTCTCCTAGAGATTCAGCCTCCGAAAGACTGGTCCCCCTCCCGGCATGGAGGACACCGCAAAATGATCCGGGAGGATATGCTGCTATGAGCTGGCTCCAACAGGTCCTGGAACAGGGAATTTTTGCCGTAACCGCGGAAGCCGGACCACCCAAGGGTCCTGATATCGAGGTGATCCGGAAAAAGTGCGCCCAGCTCAAAGGTGCGGCGGATGCGGTCAACATCACCGACAACCAGACCGCCATTGTCCGGATGTCATCATTTGCCAGCTGCCTGGTGGCCCGGGAGTGCGGTGTGGAACCGGTGATGCAGATGGTGACCCGTGATCGCAATCGGATCGCTTTACAGAGCGATTTCCTCGGTGCCTGTGCCCTGGGGATTCAGAATATTCTCTGCCTCACCGGAGATCACCAGAGCCTGGGGAATCATCCCCAGGCGAAAAATGTGTACGATATTGATTCCATCCAGCTCCTCCAGATGTTTCGGCTGATGCGTGATGAGAAGAAGTTTCAGAACGGTGAGGAGATGAAAGGGGAGATCGACGTCTTCCTGGGAGCAGGTGAAAATCCTTTTGCCGATCCCTTGGAGTTCCGAGCCCTGCGCTTAGCCAAAAAATTTGCGGCCGGTGCTCAATTCATCCAGACCCAGGCGGTCTTCGACCTGGAGATTTTTACCCACTGGATGGAAGAGGTCCGGAAACTCGGACTTCACCAGAAGGGGTCCATTCTGGCCGGGGTGATCCCGGTCAAATCGGCCAAAGCGCTCCGTTATATGAAAAATGAGGTGCCGGGAGTGGTTATCCCCGATGTTCTGGTTCGACGGATGGAGAAAGCCGCCGATCCAAAGGCAGAAGGGGTGCAAGTGTGTGTAGAAACCATCGAAGAGCTGAAGAAAATCGAAGGGGTGTCCGGGGTTCATATCATGGCCATTGCCTGGGAGAGTATCGTCCCGGAAATCGTCCGGCGTTCTGGACTCTATCCCCGTCCCATAAAAAGTGAGGTTACTTCGCCATGAAAGAAGAGAGAGGTTTTGATCCTCAGTTCAAATACCAGGTGGCAGCCCGGCCGGGGGGAGAAGGACTTATGGCCTGTTTCTCCTGCGGTGTTTGTACCGCCGGATGCCCGGTCAGCGAGGTGGAGATCGGGTTCAATCCCCGGCGAATCATCCACCAGATCCTGGTGGGTGACCGGGAAACACTTCTTCCATCCCAGGCGATCTGGATGTGTATTGGATGCTACACCTGTACGGCCCATTGTCCACAGGATGTGGAATTCACCAATCTCCTGAAGGTGCTCCGAGACATTGCCATCGAAGAAGGCTATGTGAAGCCATACTGGAAAAAAATGGTGGAAGAGGTGGACCGCCGGACCCAGAAACTCCGCCGGGATCTCATCGCCCATCTCTGGGATACCGACCAGGTACAATCCTGGGAAAGTTTCATCGACTTCT
>JAPLGF010000162.1 GCA_026390275.1 Candidatus Atribacteria bacterium | reverse complement strand
CGGAAACAGTCCGTGTACCCGGTTGGTGTAGACAATGGTTGACCGATCAGGTCGTTGGGGGATCCCACCTGGAGAATAGACATCATCACTCCGGCGTTTAAGATTGGGAGTGAAATTATTTACCATGGAGTCAACATTTCCAGAAGATATACCGAAGAACAGTCGCGGTTTTCCCAACTCAGTGAAATCAGCAGAAGTTGTCCAGTCGGGCTGGGCGATGATTCCAACCGTAAAGCCGGCATCCCACAGGACCCTGCCAATCAGAGCAGTACCAAAAGAGGGATGATCAACATATGCATCCCCTGTGACAAGGATGATATCAAATTGCTGAATGCCAAGCTTATCTCCCTCATTGCCGGACAGAGGAAGAAACCTGGGTTGGTGTATCATAAGGGAGAGAGAAGGGATTGGTGTATATTCTGAGAACCAAAAAGAACCTTCATGATGAGGGGCGACCGGTCAAGTAACGGATGATTTCTGCAAGTTCTCCCGGCAGATCATCCACCTGGTCATTTTTCTCGTCCCGGGGGGATTCGTCGTTACTTCTACCTAAATCTAATGTATCAGTCTTGTCCGGAGAAGTAGTACCATCTTCGTTTCCCAGTATCGGAAGATGGATCTGTAACTTTTTATCGAATTCCCGCCGTGCTGAAAGGCCGGTAAATTCCAATATTACCGCTTCAATAATAAGATACGTTATTGCTTTTTCCCTCAGACACCCGGTCAGGGCATGCCCGGAACGACCTACCGAGGCATGATAATGGATGTGCGGGCCACCTTCACCCGGATAAATCGTTCCTACACCAAAGACTTCCCAGCCCCCTTCAAACATAACAAAATGAGGAACCGGGGGAATTACCGGCTCTTCTGGTCCGGTTACCATTCTCCCGTTCATCAGAGCACCAAGGAAAAGGATCGAGCCGGCCTGGATATTTTTGTCATGGATGAACTGGTGCAGCGAAACCAACATATCTTCGCCGTCATCGATCCTCACGACAAAGACCCTGCCAAGCTGCCCTTCCGTATATTGCATACAATCAGATTCCCTTTTTGGTATTCATATGGTTTGTGCGGATTTATAGCTTATATGATTACAGCCAAAAAGGCGTTTTAATTATTGCCAAACGTCAGGAAATGATACTTGTTTCATAACCACAAGTACCCGGAATCTGCAGGGTTCAAAGCTCATCTCCCTCCGGCACCCCCACCACCAAAGCCCCCGCCTCCACCAAATCCTCCGCCACCAAAACCACCAGAACCCCCCGATCTTCCGTGAATTGGTGGGCTGAAGTGCATAAGGGGAACGAATGCGGCGTTCATTCCCATAACACCTAAGGGGACACCTGTTTCTGCTACGCGGATATTGAGTGCTTTCATTGCCTGTTACACTTTGTCCCCCACACCCAGTGCGGTTCCATACACCAGCCATTCGCCCCACATCGATAGATCTGCCGGCGCATACTTCTGAATCATTGCCATATCAGAAAGGAAGCGGGTGAAGGCATTCCACTCAAGTTTTTCTTTATACCGGTTATCTTTCCAATGCCCGAAA
>JAPLGF010000051.1 GCA_026390275.1 Candidatus Atribacteria bacterium | reverse complement strand
GTGGAAGTGGAAGTGGAAGTTTCCCCTGAAATTTTTTCTGATGAGATTAAAGTACTGGAGAACATGAAACGGAAAATCGAGGAAAAAATGAAAGCTGAGTTGAATATTTCGTGTCAGATCAAACTGATCCGACCGAAAAGTATCGTCCGGAGTGAAGGAAAAGCAAAGCGGGTCGTCGACCTGCGAAAAAAAGAGGGGTCACAATGAAACAGATCTCCATTTTTTTAGAAAATAAACCAGGAAGCCTCTTCTCCGTTCTCTCGGAGCTTAAAAAGATGAGGGTGAACCTGCGAGCCCTTTCGCTCGCCGATACCGCCGAGTTTGGAGTTCTCCGTTTTATTGCCGATCAACCGGAAACCCTGGTGGAACAATTACGGAACACGAATTTTACCGCCACTTTGACGGAAGTCCTGGTGGTGGGGGTGGATGATACTCCCGGGGGTCTGGCGGATGTGGTGGAAATCCTGACCACGAACGCTCTCTCCATCGAATACCTCTATGCCTTCGTTTCACCGCATGCCCCCAGAGCGTACGTCGTTCTGCGCGTCGAGGATATTACCAGAGCACGGGAAGTCCTGAAAAAAGCCCAGGCCAGTGTCATGAACTCCCTTTCAATTTAAGCATAAAAAACCCCGGCCCTCCTGACGATACTGCCACTCAGTTCAGGAAAACGGAAGACCATCCCCACTTCCTGCAGAGAGACCGGGGTTTTTTTGGTGGTTCAGATCCGTCTGGAATCAGACGTTCACCACCACTTTGATTGACTCCGCTTTATGATGATGGGCAAACTCCATCGCTTCCTGGGTCTGCTCCAGGGTATACCGATGGGTGATCAGCGATTTCAGATTGACTTTCCCGGCATTCAGGAGATCGATACACCCTTTGTAGGCATTGGCATAACGAAATACGCCCAGGATATCCAGTTCCTTGTCAATGGTTTTAATGATGCCAAAATCGAATATCGCCCGGGAAGGAAGACCAATCAAAACCACCTTCCCTCCTCTTTTGGTTACTTCCACGGTCATCTGGGTGGTCTGGATGTTTCCCGCCGTTTCAAAAACCACATCCACCCCCCGACCCCGGGTGATCTCCATCACTTTCTTCGGGATGTCTTACTCACAAAAGGTCCCATCGATGGGGGGAGTGGCCCAAAAAACGACATCCGGGCAAAGATTATATCGTCCAGCCCGGCAATCCTCACACTTCCCACAGGGGAGACCCGGTTCCATCGTCACCCGGTCACCGGGCTTGAGAGTTTTAACCCGATTACCGATTTCCACAATTTCTCCGGCACATTCGTGTCCCAAAATGAAGGGTGGACGGACGATGTAATCACCGATTCGTCCTTCCACAAAGTAGTGGATATCCGAACCACATACTCCCACACTTTTTATCCGGACGAGAACCTGTTCCTCTTCCGGAACCGGGATAGGCCGTTCTTCCATGGTAATTTTCTCAATCCCCTGCATGACTGCTGCCTTCATCATATGTGACACTCCCACAACCTCCTTTTTCAATTTTACTGAATAATGTTTTCCAGCTGTCTCTTAAAACCAGGAAGACTTCCAAAATCGCCTTGCGGACAATTTTCCCCATAGCGAAGAATCCCGTTTTTATCAATCAAGAAAACCGACCACTCTGCCAACCATTTCTTCCCCAAGACTCCGAAGGCTTTGATGAGGTTTCCACTCACATCACTCAAAAGTGGATAGGACAGTTGATAGTGATTGATCGCATCCTTCTGGGAAAAAAAGCTATCGGAGCTGATTCCTAAAAAGAGACCCCCCACTCCCGTCATTCGTTCTTTCATATCATGATAGGCGGGCAAAAATTGAGCAGCGGTGGGACTGAAAACCGAGTCAAAGAAAAACAGGACCACCGGACGGCCGGCGATCAGATCCGAGAGGAGAATCGAATCATAATGAGCATCAATCACCCACCCATCAGGAAAATACTCTTTCAGGCGAGGTTTCATTTGCCAAAAAAAGGACAGGACTTCTTTCATGAAAAGAGGGAGATCGTTGGGACCCTGGGCAGTGAGTATGTTTCCATCCACCACCACCGGTAAGTCCACAAATTCCGCACCGGCATTGGTGATGTCGTCCCGAATGGAATGATTCCCGGTGACTCTTTTTCCCCGAATGATATCACCGGAGATCAGAACACTGGGGGCGCTCGCTGGAACCACTCCCCACTAACTTTGTTTCAATTCCTTCTTCCTTCAACCGGAGAAGAGGATACCAGAGCTCCAATTCCTGGTAGAGATTCTCGACAAAAATCATCACCCGCCGCGATATCAACTGACTCATTCTCCTTCTTTCCTAAGAATTTTTCACCGGTATACCTTCTTTTCAAATGGCTCGACCATCGACATCCTTTTTTATTTCAATGAGAGTCAAAAAGTGCTTCTTCTCTTCTTGAATGACTCGATTCAACCATTCTCTTTTTTGAGGAAGAATCATGACTTCCAATCCCTGATAAAAAAGGACACTTTCTTTCTCGACTTCTATTCCTACGGCCAGAGCCCGACTGACACTGGAATCGCCTTGCAGGAGGTCCATTCCCTTCAACGATTTCCCCAGAACGCTATTTTCGACGATGGCCCCAAGATAATTTGTGGTTTCATCCAGGGTATCGACCAGGGAGTCCCGATCTTCATTCAATTGTTGGTGGATTCCCTGGAAAAAGCTGAGATGCTGTTTTTCCTGATTTTCCAGAAGAGAAAAAATTTTCTTCGCCTCCGGATCATTGGTTTTGCCGATCAGACCGGCATAAAAATCTATACCTCTTCTTTCGAGTTCTTCCGCCATCTGGAGGATTTCCGAGGGAGAAAATTCCATGGTCACAGTTATCACTCCTTCCCTTTCCCATCAAGTCATTTTATTCTAACATGAAATGAAAATATTGGTGCTAAACTCTGTTTCTACAGTATGATAAAGTGGAAAGCCCACCATACCAGTTCCTGGCACCACCAGATTCGTTCACACTGTATTTTCATGGGGAGGAAAAAATGGGTACTATAAAAAAACCAACTCCGGTCAAGTTTTTCATTGCCGTCTTATTTGAGGAACACTCCGTTCTGCAGCCGGTTCTTCTAATACTGGAAGAAAAATTTGGCATCATCGAATGGAGGAGTGAAGAGATACCATTCACCTATACCGACTATTACCGGAAGATGGGGGAACACCTCCTTCGACTTTTTCTGATTTTTAAACCCCTGATGGATCCCGGAGAATTAGCGGAACGAAAAATCATCACTAATCAAATGGAAAAAAGCACCGGTGAAGGAGCACGGGAGAGAAAGATCAATCTGGATCCGGGCTATTTCGATGGTGGGAAAATTGTCCTGGCAACTACAAAAAACTTTTCCCACCGGGTCTATATCGGAAAAGGGATCTACGCGGAAGCCACCATTCGGTGGGAGAAAGGAGATTTCCGCCCCTTTGAGTACACCTACCCCGACTACCGGAACCCGGAGTACCGTCCGAGCCTGATGAAAATCAGGGATCTTTACCGTTCCAGCCTTTCAAAGGCAGTGAATAGTGAGGAGTGAATAGACAAAAACCCTATCGCCATCAAAGGGATGGTATCTTTTCAGAATGGTTTCCCTGCATTTCTTGCCCAAAGAGCTGGCAGTAATACTTATTATTCTTCAACAGGTCCTGAGGGGAACCAATGCCATGTATTTCCCCATCTGTGATCAGGACAACGCGATCTAAATCCTTCACCATCTGCAAAGAATGGGCGATAACCACTACAATCTTTTCCCTTCCAATATTCCGGATCGTATCCAGGATATACTCCTCTGATTCGGGATCCAGATTGGACGTGGCCTCATCAAAAATCAATACCGGAGAGTTCTTTAACAAAGCCCGGGCAATGGCAATCCGTTGTTTCTGCCCCCCGGACAGACGACTTCCCCGATCCCCGAGATCGGTATCGTACCCATTCTCCAGGTTGATGATGAATTCATGAGCGTGGGCACGTTTCGATGCCAGGATGATGCTTTCGGTGGTAGCATTGAGATCTCCATACAGAATATTTTCTCTCACGGTTCCTCCCAGGACCAGGGAATCCTGCAAGACCACCCCGATCTGTTTGCGCAAAGACGCCATCTGGATGTCCCGTATGTCCACCCCATCGAGGGCGATGGAGCCTCGATCCGGATCGTAAAACCGCAAGAGGAGATTGATCAGGGTGGTTTTGCCAGCTCCACTGGGACCGACAATTCCCATCTTATCCCCCATGGGAAGACGAAGAGAGAAATCCTTCAGGATGTTTTCTCCTCCATAGGAAAAATAGACATGATCGAGCTCAATGCCATCTTTCACTCCTTCCACCGGAAGGGCACCGATTTTATCGTGAACAATGGAAGGAGTATCCAGGATTTCAAAAATTCGTTCCGCGGAAGCCAGATTCTGCTGCAAAATCTGGAAACCATCGGAAAAATGGGCAAGGGGCGCTGCCGCGGTGGCTAAATATCCCAGAAAAGCGATAAGTCCACCCGGCGTCAATTGTCCAGCAATGACTTCGCGGCCTCCATACCAGATGACCGCCGTCACCCCGATAGAGGAAAAAAGTTCCACCAACGGTGTGGACAAGGCTTTTGTCCGAGCTTGTTTCATGGCTAAATAAAAATTCAGCTCATTCTCTTTTTCAAACTTCTCCACCTCGTAATGACCACTCACGTAGGACTGGATGATCTTCATTCCGGATACAGTCCGCTCGATAAGCTGGGTGAGCACTGCCGTTTTGGATTGCAGGAGATGGGACACACCCCGGATTTTTTTCCCCAGATAATCGATGTTCATCCCAATCAGAGGGAAAAGGACAATCGAAAGGAGAGAGAGCTTCCAATTTATGAAGAACAAAACCCCGAGGGAACCAGCCAAAACGAGAAGATCCATGGAAATATTCATAAAGGTTTGGGAAAAAAGATTCTGGATATTGGTTACATCGTTGGTCATTCGGGAAATGATATCCCCGGGAGGATTTTCCTGGAAGAAGGACGCCGAAAGAGAATAGAGATGTTGATAGAGCTCCGAACGCAACCTGGTGATGACCCGGAAACCGGCGATTGAGACCCAGTAGTTTTGCATGTATGATGCAATGCCCTTAATGAAAAAGAAAAAAATTATACTGAAAGAAATCAAAAAAAGCAGTTGTATATTTTTCCCGATCAGAGCCTGGTCAATAATAACCTTTACCAGATACGGGAGGGCTAAATTGACTCCCGCCCCCGCCGCTGCCATGATAAAAGCACCAAACACGAAGAGACCATATGGCTTGAGATAACGGAGCAAACGGAATAAACTTTTACTTTTTACCGTCACTGACCAACGTCTCCCTGATCATCTGAGATATGTCCCGGGATACCGAGAGAGGAAAATCGTCTTCCGGAAAATCGATGGGGGTGTCCTTCGTTTCCAGGAGTTGGGCTGCCTCTACTGCAACCATCTCTGGTGTCACTTTCCCACGCAATTCCTTCAATATCTCTCGATCTAAAAGGATATTGGGAAGCGATACCCATTTCATGTGAGCATTCTTGATATGGATGATTCTCTTCTTAATATGATGACCGATAAAGGGAATTTTTTCAATCAAACCAGGAAGTCCGGTGAGGGGAATATATTTTTCCGATACATCCAGAGGGAGAATCACGATCCCTTTCTTTTTTCGATAAGCCAGTTCCAGGTTGTTCGAACCGGGAACGGTAATCGTCAGATCAGCTTCCACCATCAACTCTGACGTCTTCCCAAAATAAAACGGGATGGATCGGGAATCACCGGTAATTTCTCCCATATCCGAAGACTGATAATGGGAAGGAAAACTCATGACAAAGGATGCTTCCGAAAATGAACCGCGGAAACTTCGAGCGACCTGGGTATAAAAATCAATGATCAAAGAATACACGTTCTTTCGACTTCCCGGGAGAAAGAGAATCCGGGGTTCTCCCGGAGGAAAAAATCGTTCCGAAAGGGAATGATCGAGGAGATGGTCACTGACATAGGAGCGGAGTAAGTCACCCACAAAAGTTTTCTTACTAAACGAATATTTCTCATAATCTCTGTGGAAACGGGCCAGGTACCGGTCCACCGAACGAAACCACTTGAGCAAACTTCCATAGACCCAGAGCGGATAGCCGGTTCTTTTTTTCAAACGGACCGAATAGAAAAGGTCTCCACCCAAAAAAAGAACCACTCCCTGCCTGGGATACTGGATATGGTCTCTCCCGAAACAAAAACGGAGAGTCTCGGGGGGGGAAAACACTTTTTGAACCAGGGGAAAGTGTTGCACCACCTCTTCTTCTCGTCCACTGGAAAACTGACAGGGAGTGAGAAAAACCCATACCGCCGGAGCAGGCGATAAGGTGGACAGGGCATCCAGAAGCGGCTTCACCCAATAATACAATTCCCCCGGACCGTTCACGGTAATAAAGAGAGCGGTTCCCGGTTCAGAGATAATCATCGATCACCTCGGCGACCTGAGCAAAAGTATCGCCATTTGATATCTTCTTTCGAAGATCACCTGATATTTTCGTCATTTCCCCAGGAAGATGAGAGTCATGTAATATTTTATCCACTTCCGAAAGCAGCATTTCTGGATTAAAACGGTTTTGAATCAATTCCGGATTCACCATCTGACCCAAAATGATATTTGGCAAGCCAATGACTTTCTTCTGCAGAAAAAAACGCGCAAAAGCATAGGTCAGAGGGGATAAACGATAGACGATAATCTGAGGTACCCCGGCGAGCGCGACCTCTAAGGTTACCGTCCCGGAACAGGAAATGCAGAGACGGGTTCTGTGTAAAAACTGGTAGAAGCGGGATTGTTCTTCAATTTTTACTCCCAATCCTTCCAGTTCCGTTTCCACCGTTCCCCGGTATCGCGACGATGCCAGGATTAAAACGAATTCCATTTCAGGATTTCGTTTCCGGATCCCTGGTATGGTTCTCTTTAAAA
>JAPLGF010000031.1 GCA_026390275.1 Candidatus Atribacteria bacterium | reverse complement strand
TCTTTTTTTTATCTTTTTATATGCTACAATGCCTGGTTACGAGGAAACGATGTATTGAACGATCCACCACTCACCGGGTTAGATGCCAGTATCTGGGAGCGGATGGAGAGTGAATAGTCAACCATGCCAGTTCCTGGCACCGGAAGAGAATGAAAATACCCCCCTCTCCCTCAGCTTCTCCCTCAACAAAACGGGAAGAGGAGAAAAAAAGAAGGGGGAGATTCCTTGAGAATGGCCATTGAGGGTATTGTGGTATATCTTTTTCAATTTCCCAATTCCACATCTTTTCCCCGCATTTTCAGGGTATTGAATCATCTGAGGTGAAACGAACGATGATAAAGGTAGTTGGTGATCTCCATGTTCATAGCGTGGCCAGCGGTCATGCCTTCAGCACCATTCAGGAAATTGCCCGGGTGGCGGGTCAAAAAAAAATGTCCCTGGTCGGTTTTGCCGAACATGGTCCCAGCATGCCGGGAGGACCGTCCCCTATTTATTTTGAAGCCCGGGGGCATTTTCCCAGGCAGATTGAAGTTTGTCAGGGACAGGAGAAGAAAGACTATACCGCGATTATACTGAAGACATTGGACAATCCCTTTATTAACTTGATCGCTCAGTTGGGGAACCCCCGGTATCCTCTGGATTATAAAACGGTGGTGAAAGAAGCTATCTCCCGGGGGAAAATTATTGAAATTAATAACAGCTCTTTTTCGATCAGTCGGAAAGGAAGCTATACCAATTGCAAAATCGTGGCCCAGGAAGTGAAGAGCCAGGAGGGATATGTGGTGGTATCAAGTGATGCCCATTATTCCGAGGAAGTGGGAGAATATGGGTATGCATTATCCCTTTTGGAAGAAGTGGAGTTCCCGGAAAGTCATGTGATCAATTCCTCAATCGAAACCTTGGAACACTTTTTATCTCAATTCATGCAGTGTAGGGGGCGAGAAAAACAAAGAAAAAGCTTGTGAAAGCCTGGGAATTAATTCGGTAAAAGCTCATCTCCCGGCAGAAACAACCCCATCACAGCTTCTTGGCTACATCGATCAGCTCAACCTCGATCCCAAGGTTCATGGTATTTTGGTCCAGCTTCCTCTCCCAAAACATATAGACGAACGGGAGCTGCTCTACCGGATCAACCCGGAGAAGGACGTTGATGGTTTCCATCCTTATAATCTGGGGAGGCTTATGATCGGTGATCCCGTTTTTCTTCCCTGTACTCCCTGGGGAGTGCAGGAGCTTCTGGTTCGGTACCAGATTGAAGTTTCCCGGAAAAACGTGGTCATCGTGGGACGGAGTAACATCGTGGGAAAACCCCTGGCAATGATGCTGGTACAAAAGGCAAAAGGAGCCAATGCCACCGTGACGATCTGCCACACCGCCACCCCCAATCTGTCCCAATATACTCGTATGGCTGACATCCTCATCGCAGCCGCCGGTTCACCCCGGATGATTACCGGTGATATGGTACACGACGGGGTAGTGGTCATTGATGTGGGAATCAACAAAGTGGATGATCATTTGGTGGGGGATGTGGATTTTGAGAGCGTGGTTCCTCATGCGTCATATATCACCCCCGTTCCAGGAGGAGTGGGACCCATGACGATTGCCATGCTCATGGTGAACACGGTGAAATCGGCCGAACGATTCGTCTCCAGTCAGTGATATCATCCTGGAAGGAACTATTTCGATCCCCGACGATTCCTTCCAGGATGATATCGGTTCTCTCCTCACCCTTATGAACCATTTGATTTCTCTTTGTTCCCCCCGGTTTTGAAACCATCCCCAGTATTTTTAGAATATATTCTATGTTCAACCCTGTCCGATTATGCTACTATTTTTCTATCCGCTCTCGAGCTGAAAAATGGTCGAAGATCCGAAAGAGATGATTCGGTAACTGGGATGCTGAGATATGAATAATTCCAGAAAATGTTTTGTTATTTTTTTCCTGATTATTTCTTTTTTTTTCCTGGCTTACTTACTTTCTTCTTATTTTGGAGGGGGAAAGTTTTTCGGAGAGAACCAGAAAACCTTTTTCATTGTTTATTTGGGAATTCTGTATGGAGTACAGGGAATTATTTTAACCATATTATCCAATGCCTTCCAGCATAAATCACTCCGCACCCAGCTGGATGTTTTTAATACCACTTTCTCTGTAATGCCACCTTTGCCAGTCTTTTGGGGTTCAATTCCGTGGACGAAGCACTCCAAACGAATTTCTTCTCCCTTTTTCCCCATAGGGAAGAGAGGAATGAATTTCTTCGACTGCTCGGGGAAAATGAAAAGATAGAATTCTTTGAACACGGCTTTATGAAACGTCACGGGGGAGATGAGATTACGGTTTTGGAAAACGTCGTCGGATTCTTTAGTCCCACGGGATCGCTGGAATAGTTCCAGGGATATGTGATTTGGAAGCGGGATAATATAATCATACACCGGGGGCGGTTATTCTCGGGGTATATGATAGAATGAGTTGAGGAAGATCGCAAAAACTATGATTAGAATTGGCATTCTTTCTGATACCCACATCCCCCAGCGGGCACCGCGTATTCCATTACTGGTTATACGAAAAATGGAAGGAGTAACGATGATTGTTCATGCCGGCGATATCACTGTTTTGCCGGTTCTCGAGGATTTAAAAAAGGTCGCTCCCGTTCGGGCGGTCCATGGGAACATGGATCCCGATGATCTCTCGTTGATGCTTCCGGGAGCGGATCATTTTATGATCGAAGGAGTCATTTTCAGTGTTACCCATGGTTCGGGTGCGCCTTTGGGAATTAGAAAACGAATTGCGAAAGTATTTACCGGTGAAAAGCAACAGGTCTTAATTTATGGTCATACCCATCGTCCAGATAACGAATGGGTCGATGGAGTCCTCTTCTTTAACCCCGGAAGTCCGACTGATACTTATTTTGCTCCTTTTCGTTCTTTCGGGATGATGACTCTTCATCAGGGAGTGGTAGTGGAAGCAGAAATCATCCGAATCGATTGAGGTGGGACGATGGCAGATCATCTCTATTTCGTTTTAGTCTGGCACATGCATCAACCCTACTACTGGAACGATGAACAAAGTTTTTTTGAGTTCCCCTGGGTACGAACGCATACTACCAAGGATTATCTCTACATGGCTCGGGTGATACGGCAGTTTCCCGAGATGAAGGTCACCATCAATTTTGCTCCTTCTCTTCTTAAACAGTTTTCTATGTACCAGGAAGGGTGTCAGGATCTGGTGATGATGTATGCCAGAAAGAATGCCGAATCTCTCACCCCGGAAGAACTTGTGGCGTCATTCGCCGATGACCGGCCGTTTCAGAGGACTCTTGAGAGGAAAATCAAAGATCTCTACGGCGACCGGGAGACCCTCAGCAGTCGCCACATGAAAAAGATTCGTGATGAACTTCTCGCCGGTTCGGTATTGAAGAGGCGGGAACTTGTCGACCAGATCATTTCTCCGCTCACGGCAAAGGACATCCGGGGTGAAAAGGATACACTTGAAATCTATGACCTCGTTCCCAGGGATGATGAAGGAAGGCGCATCGAACCGGCAACAACGGATAAAATCAAGAG
>JAPLGF010000013.1 GCA_026390275.1 Candidatus Atribacteria bacterium | reverse complement strand
GGGTTAAGTCAAAAGAATGGAAAAAAGATGGATGATCCCTCTTCAAAAGGGTTGCCGGGGTGGGTTATAAAACTTCTTATCTGTGCCCATGTTCTTAGGGTTCATGGCAGGGCAGGGTTGGACAGGCGTGAGCGGTGTCATTTTTGTGGGTGCCGGGGCAGGTTGGTGAGTCGATTTCCCCGTCGAGGCTGGAATCGATCTTCGGGCTAAGAGGTGATCATGGATCACGGATATTTGCGGGAAGTGAAAGAGATCGAGATTATTCATCTCCAGCTTCGCTATGCCCATACCCGGATCTTAAGGCCGGAGAGGGTTTCTTCCCTGGCCGGTTCCATCGAGCGTTTCGGGCAGATCATCCCGGTGATCGTTTTGCGGGAGGGGGTGGACTCCTTCGTCCTGATCGATGGGTACCTGAGAGTGAAGGCGGTGCAGCGCTGTCTGCGCGACACGGTAGTGGCGGAGATTTGGGAATGCAAAGTAGAAGAGGCCTTGGCGAAGGTCCTGGCACGGGGGCATAGCCGTAAATGGGATCTCATCGAAGAGGCTGCACTGATCCGGGAGCTTCACCATCAATATCATCTGTCCCAGAACAGGATTGCCTCCATGTTGGGGCGCAAACAGGGTTGGGTCTCGGGGCGACTGGCTCTTTATCAGGCTCTTTCGGAGGACCTTTTAGAGTTGATCCGCAAGGGGTCGATCTCGACTTGGGCGGCCACCCGGGTCATCGCCCCTATTGCGCGCGCAATACCGGAGCATGGCAAGGTGCTTTGCGAGAACCTTTCCCAAGAGGATCTCTCCACCCGGGACCTCGCTCTTTTCTTCCGCCACTACCAGAAGGCCAACCGCAAGCAAAGAGAGAACATGGTGCTGCATCCAGCCCTTTTCCTAAAGGCTCTCCATGCGAGGGAGCAAGCCACAGAGGCCAAGGGATTGAAAGAGGGGGTGGAGGGGAAATGGCTCCGGGAGTTGAGATGGATCGCTCATCTGCTACGGAGACTCCTCACGGAAGTCCCTACGCTATTTTACTCCGGCCAGTGTAATTTAGACCGACGGATCCTGCTTACCGCCTTGGAAGACAGTCAAGGGCTTTTTGGAAAACTAGAAAAAGAGATCAGGAGGTTTAATCGCGATGATCACCCAGGAGAGCAAACAAGCCATCGAGAGCCTTTATCAGCGGGGAGTGCAAATCCGGCAGATCAGCCAGATAACAACGCGCCGGAACCTATGCGTTTGCTCCGGGGGAGGAGATGCAGCACGATACTTCCCCCCATGTTGTGCTTCTGGGTGGAAAGAAGGTGAAGGCCCAGTGTGCGGGCTTGGTCCTCGCTTACTGCCGAAGACTTTTTGTCCAGTATTCCCCGGTCTTCACCCGCTTCGAGGCCAGGGTCTTTCTCGATGCGGCCTTTCAGTTCATGGATGGCATCTGCCCGAGGTGTATCATCGACAATACGAGCGTCCTGGTGGCTCACGGCAGCGGCCCGGAGGCAGACATTGCCCCGGAGATGGAACGCTTCGGCCATATCTTCGGGGTCACCTTCATCCCCCATGTCGTCGGCGATGCGGACCGAAAGGCAAAAATAGAGCGGAACTTTTCCTACGTAGAGGGAAATTTTCTGGCGGGTCGCACGTTCACGGATTGGCAGGACCTTAACGAGCAGGCCAAAAAGTGGTGCACAGAGATTGCCAACCAAAAGCTAAAGCGCTCCTTGGGCATGAGCCCGGAAGCAGCCTATCTAATGGAAAAACCCCACCTCCATCCCCTCCCGCCTTATATCCCTCCGGTCTATCTGACTCTTTATCGAACGGTGGATGTGGCCGGCTATGTGTCGGTGGATACCAACCGCTACTCTGTTCCTGAACGGCTTGTCGGAAAGGAGGTGGAAATCCATAAGTTGTGGGACCGGGTTGAGGTCTTCTTCAAAAATCAAAAGGTGGCCGATCATCCCAGGCTCCTCGATCAACGACAGACCCGCATCACCGAAAAGGGCCACCACCCCCCTTTGAACCGCCAAAGAGCTCATGAAGGGCCCTGCCCAGAGGAAGCAACCCTTCTGGGGCAAAATGCGTGGCTCGATCCGTTTGTAAAAGAACTCAAAAGGCGCTCCCATGGCCGAGCCGTAAAGCAACTGCGCAGGCTCTTAGATCTGAAAAGAACCTATCCCCCAGCGGCCTTTGAAAAAGCCCTTGCCGAAGCCCTCCAGTATGGACTCTATGATTTGACCCGTCTTGAGAAACTGATCCTCTCTCAGGTCGCCGGAGACTTCTTCACCATCGAAGAGGAGGAAGAACCATGAACGAAAAACTCGATTCCCTGCTCGCACAGTTACGCCTGAAAGGCTTCGCAGGCGCCCTCGATGAAGAACTCCAAAGAGCCGAAAAGGAGGCCGCCCCGGTCTCGGAAGTCCTTCACCGTCTCCTCCTCGAAGAGCAGGCCTACCGCCAGAATCAAAGTCTCCTCTATCGCCTCAAACAGGCAAAAATCCCCTGGGATTGGACTCTGAAAACCTTCCCCTTTGCCAAACAGCCAGGCATCAGTAAGGCCCAGATTCAACAACTCTCCGGATTGGCCTTCCTGGAACGTAAAGAAAATATCGTCTTCATCGGAAACCCCGGCACCGGAAAATCAGGCCTCGCCACTGGACTCTTACGTCAGGCTCTGCTCTCCGGATACAGGGGACGGTTCTATCTCGCCCAGGATCTCCTCGATGAACTCTACGCCTCTCTGGCGGATCGATCCAGCCCGAAACTCCTCCATCGCCTTTGTTCCTACGATCTTCTCCTAATCGACGAGCTCGGGTATCTTACCCTCAAACCCGAACAGGCCAATGCCTTCTTTAAACTGATGGGGGAACGATATGGTAAAAAATCCAGCATCATTACGACCAACCTGGATTACCCGGAATGGTACGACCTCTTTCAGAGAAAAACCCTCGTTGACGCCCTTTTGGATCGCCTCAAACACCACTGCATCACCATCCGCATCAACGGCCCTTCTCTACGCACATCATCCAATGCCACCGCAAAAGCCAACACCCAACCTTGATCTATCGCCACCCGCCCCCTTCCTTCAAACCCTTCAGGTTGTCTCCCCAAGCTTACCTGCAAATCTCCTCTATATCAGCACTGCTGACTTACCAACTGCGCATCCCAAGGGTCATTCGAAATGAGCACAAAAGGGTCATTTTGGATGAGCGGCCGGGCCTTCTGGATATGGCTGATTCCTGGGAAGACTCCCGGAAGGCTCCCGATATCATAGCTAGCATTAAAAAGGGGAGAAAGAATTCCAAAAAGTTCAGGGGTGGATTTTAATGTTTCTTCTGGATACGGACACCATCATCTTTCTCCTGAAAGGTAACCCGGCGGTCCAAAAAAATCTTCGCCGATATTACGAGGACCTGATAAAAATCAGCGTCATCA
>JAPLGF010000332.1 GCA_026390275.1 Candidatus Atribacteria bacterium | reverse complement strand
TCTCTGATCCCTTTCCTGATTACTCATCCCTTTCTCAGCATTTTCGTCGTAGAATAAACACCTTTAAATTATATCCCCCTTCTTTCATCCCGTCAAGAATAAATTTACACCCATTTTTCTGATACAATAGCATTGGAGGTGAAATCAATGGCTCATAAACTTCTCATTGTAAAAGTAGGTGCCCGTTCGAATCAGGCAACTAAGGTTCAGGAGTGTTTGACCAAACATGGATGCAACATCCGGACCCGGCTCGGTCTCCACGAGGTCTCTCCGGAATCCTGTACGGAAGATGGGTTAATCATTTTGGAAATGGGAAACAACCCGGAAGAAGCGAAACACTTACAGCAAGACCTGGAGAAACTGGAAGGAGTAAGCTGTCACTATTTAGAAATGTAGGAAACACACCTACCTACATTAAGCGATCAGAAAATCATTCCCGTCCCTGGCAACACCAAAGCAGCGAAGAATTCCTTTTTTTTCTAAAATAGGCTGGGACACCGAAATGGTTGCCTGACCGCTTTTTTTTGATTTTTTATAATATGCTGTAGGTTGATTTTACAGTCCTTCTGTTAATTTTTGAACACGGAAGAAACGCTGAGAATTTGATATCCCTTTGACTGTAATGTCTCCAGGATCTGGGGGAGGGCTTCCACGGTCTGGGGGAGACTATGAAAGAGGATCACCGAGCCCGGCCGGACATGATCGATGACATTGTGATAAATCGCTTCTTTGTTTTCCTTGATTGCCCAGTCTTGGGAATCAACCGTCCACAAGACAATTCCATATCCACTTCTGCCACATGCCTTTTTTATTTTTTCATTCAGTAACCCTCCGGGTGGTCGCAAATAGAGGGGAATATGACCGGTGGTATCAACAATGATTTTCTCTGCTCTTCCGATATCTTTCAGAAGATCTTCCACGGTTTGTTTCCCGTTCCAACGATGGGAAAAGGAATGGTTTCCCAGTTCATAACCAGCATCCACAATCCTTTTTGCTATATCTGGATGCTTTTTCACCTGATACCCGACCAGAAAAAACGTGGCTCTGACTCGATATGATTGTAAGATCTTTATAATTTTTAACGTATAGACATTCGGAGTATCGTCGAACGTCAGAGCCACGACTTTTCCCATCCGGCGATTGACGGCCATTGTTCTGACACAATTGTACCCATAAACTACATCATTCCTGATATCCAGAGCGAAAACCACCGAGGAAATCAGGGTGACGAGAGCAAAAAGTACCACAGGAAAAACAATGTTCCGTTTAACCATCATTTCTTGACGACATTTTGAAGCTTTGATTCGATGGATTTCTTCGGGACATATCCCACAATCCGTTCTACTTCTTTCCCTCCCTGGAAAATAATCAGGGTGGGGATGGCACTAATTCCAAAACGGGAGGCAATTGCCGATGCATTGTCGGTATTCAGCTTGCAAACTTTCACTTTATCCTTCCACTCTTTAGCGACTTCTTCCACTACCGGTGCCATCATCCGACAGGGCATGCACCAGGACGCCCAAAAATCAACCACTACCGGGATGGTAGACTGAAGGACCTCGGTTTCAAAATTTTCATCTCCCACCTGATTGACAAACTCAACCATGGTTTTCACGCTCCCCTTTTCCAACTTTGTGTTCCTGACCACTCATCAACCGTTTTATATTTTCACTGTGTCTCCAAAACACCAACAAACACGCAAATATTCCCCATCCAATATAGTGTAACGGACGTTGGAAGAGAAAGAGAGAAATGGGCATCATAAGAGCTCCCATCAATGAACCAAGGGAAGAATACCGACTCCCGGCCACTACCCCAATCCAGACCAAAAAACTGATGATCGCCGCCGGCCACGAGAGATAAAACAAAACTCCCAAGGTGGTGGCTACCCCCTTTCCTCCCTTGAAAGAAAGGAAGAGAGACCAGTTGTGACCGATAACAATAAGAAATGTGGCAAAAAACCAGAGATAGGGGTTCGGAACAAAATAGGTAGCAATCCATGCCCCCAGAAACCCTTTCAGGGCATCGGCGATTCCAGCAATAAGGGCCGGCGCAAAACCGGCGACCCGTGACACGTTCGTCGCTCCAATATTTCCACTCCCGAACTTCCGGATATCGACTCCCTTTACCATCCAACCGATAATCAGACCAAACGGGAGGGATCCGATCAGATAATTGAAAAGCAATACCCACCAGCCAGTCATATTTTTACCCTCTATACGATCCAAAAACCAGGGAGCCGTTATGACCGCCAAAGCCAAAAGAATTGGAAATAGCATTTCGGATGGGTACACGAACAGCATGGTTCGGGGTATAATCCAGGTCACATTCGGGATCGACCTCCACAAGATTGATCGTGGGGGGGATCACCCCTTCAAAAATTGAAAGAACCGTAGCCGCGGCTTCCAGTGCCCCGGCAGCACCCAATAAATGCCCGGTCATGGACTTAGTGGAACTGATCCGAATTTTCCTGGCATATTCGCCAAATATTTTTTTAATTGCCAGGGTTTCCATCTTATCATTGAGGGGAGTGGATGTACCGTGGGCATTGATATAGTCCACTTCCTCGATGGTCAGACCCGCGTCCAGCACCGCAATCATCATGGAGCGAGCTGCCCCCTTCCCCTCTGGATCCGGGGCAGTGATGTGATAGGCATCACAGGTGGAGCCATATCCCTTCAACTCGGCATAGATGGTGGCGTTTCGTCTCTCCACACTTTCTTTCGCTTCCAGGATCAGAGCTGCCGCTCCCTCCGCCATCACAAAACCATCCCGGTTTTTTTCAAAGGGACGAGAAGCAAGTTGCGGTTCATCATTTCGGGTAGAAAGTGCTTTCATGGCACAAAAACCAGCGAGAGCAATGGGGGTGATGGATGCTTCCGAACCGACCGCCACCATGAGATCCGCATCCCCCCGTTGAATGATTCGTAACGCTTCCCCAATGGCATGGGTTGATGCTTCACAAGCGGTGGATACACAACTACCGGGGCCCTGCAAACCGAGCTGGATAGCGACGTTCGCCGCTCCCATGTTCACAATCATCATCGGGATGAAGAAAGGGCTCACCTTTTGAGGCCCTTTAATCATAAGTATTTCATGTTGTTCCTCGAAGGTATTGATACCACCGATACCAGAACCAAGAATCACTCCCGCTCGCTCTTTATTAAGCTGATGGAGATCAATCCCCGAATCCTGGAAAGCCATCAGAGATGCACTGACCGCAAACTGGGAAAAACGGTCCATTCGTCTCGCTTCTTTTCGAGGGAGGAAATCATCACTGTTAAAATCTTTGACTTCACCGGCTATCCGGCTGTCAAAAGAACTGGCATCAAACCGACTGACCTGACTGATTCCTGACTGACCTTCTTTGAGAGCTTTCCAGAAGTTTTCTTTTCCACTTCCCACCGGGCTGATTATACCGATTCCCGTGACAAACACTCTTCTGTTCAAAATACAAACCTCCCTTACCATCGAATGAGCGCTGAACCCCAGGTTAGCCCGGCTCCAAAACCGACCAGTAATACCAGATCGCCGCTTCGAATTCTCTGCTGTACAACTGCTTCATGAAGTGCCAGAGGAATCGACGCTGATGAGGTATTTCCATACCGATTGACGTTCACAAAAATCCGATCCATCGAAAGACCCAACCGTTTCGCCGCTGAATGGATGATCCGGATATTAGCCTGATGGGGGATAAAAAGGTTCACCTCTTCCATAGTACAATGGGCTTTTTCCAAAACCCGTAATGAAGCATCAACTATGACCCGGACCGCAAATTTAAAAACCTCATTCCCCGCCATGTGAATGAAATGGAGATTTTGCGCAAGGGTCTCCGGTGAGGCTGGCATCCGGGACCCTCCCGCGGGAAGATCTAACAGATGGGATCCTTGACCATCAGAACCAAGGATGGTAGCGAGAATCCCCGGTTTCTCGTCAATTCCCAGCACCACTGCTCCGGCTCCATCACCAAACAAAACACAGGTCGCGCGGTCGTTCCAGTTTAAAATTTTGGAAAGGGTTTCTGCGCCCACCACCAGGGCAGTGTCCCCCCCACCAGCGACTAAATATTTTTCCACCACGGAAAGGGCATAGACAAACCCGGTACACCCCGCTTCCAAATCAAAACAAGCGGCATTCCGGGCATGAAGTTCTTTCTGCAGGAGACAGGCCGTAGCGGGAAATAACATATCGGGGGTAACAGTGGCTACGACAATCAAATCAAGGTCCTCCGGTGGAACCGATGCCTTCGCCAATGCCTCCCTGGCTGCTGCCAACGCCAGAACTGAGGTGGTTTCGTCAGGAGAAGCAATTCGACGTTCCTTGATCCCCGTCCGGGTCGTGATCCAATCATCGCTCGTTTCGACCATCTTTTCCAGATCCAGGTTCGTTACTACTCGTGGTGGAACAAAGGCCCCAGTGCCCAGAATTTTCACCGCTCGTTGTTTCAAGCCGGTTCCTCCTTTGCCTCAACCAGAGAAAAACCCAATTCCCCTTCTGCTACCACTCCCTCATTCACTTTTGCCACCGCTTTCATTTTTCCAATCCGATGACGAACTTTTAAAAGTGTGACCTCCATCACCATCTGATCTCCGGGAATGACCGGACGCCTGAATTTCACATGATCCAGCGAAGTAAAATACGGAACGCAGTTTCGGTATTCTTCCATGTGGATCATCATGGTCGCACCCACCTGGGCCATACATTCCACAATGAGAACTCCCGGCATGATGGGTCGTCCGGGATAATGACCCTGAAAGAACCATTCATTAATGGTCACATTCTTAATCCCCACTGCGGTGGTACCTTCGATAGAAAGTACTTTATCGATGAGAAGAAAAGGGAAACGATGTGGGAGAATTTCCTGGATTTTTCGGATATCTAATTCCATAACCTTTCCAACCCCCCGTTCTATGGAGCCACAATAATTCGCCAGCCGAGGAAGAATCAAAATTGACAACGTTCATCAACTGGAGTAGTATTCTACCAAAAATAATACTGAATGTCTCAAGGGTGGGAGAATATATGCTGAGAGGATTCCGCAAAAATCTTGATGTCATCGTCATTATCTTGGTTGTAACTTTCGTGGGAACACTTTTCTATGGAACATATTACCGTCGTTCCCGTGGTCCAGTCCAGCCAGAAGCAGTGGCAGCAACAGTCAATGATACTCCAATAACCTATTTCGAACTGGAAAATCAATTCCGGAATTTTATCTCCCAGTTTGATAACAAATATTTGAGTCAGCTCGACGAAAAGGGAATCGATTATTTGCGAAGAATGACGCTTGAGAACATGATTGACAACCAGCTTCTTTACCAGGAGGCTCAATCCCGTAACCTGAAAGTATCAGACCAGGATGTCAACATGAAGCTTAAAGAATTCGAAGCGAATTTTCCCTCCCCCGAAGAGTTTAAAAAATATCTCGAATATCAATACCCTCAGGCCTCTATGGATGATTTTAAAGAATCCCTCCGCCGGGACCTCCAGACGAATGTGCTGGTCAATTCATTGAACGAAGGAATTCAAATTCCAGACGCCGATATTCAAAAGTATTATAACGACAATAAACAACTCCTTTCCATTCCTAACCAGTACCATCTTGCCCAGGTCACCCAGATCACCGCGGAAGAGGCGGATAAAATCATCAAAAAGCTGAATTTGGGTGAGGACTTCGCTGCCACGGCCAAGGCGAATTCCTTAGATTCGACCGCCAAAAACGGTGGTGATGCCGGTTGGATTCCGGAAAATCGACTTCCCCAAGAAGCCAAAGATGCCATCATCGCCTTGAAAGATAAGCCCGGAGCCATCACTTCGGTCATTAAAACCGGAAGTAGCTTTCAGATCTTTAAAGTTATGGAATTCAAGCCCGGTCAGGAAAAAAACCTTGAAGAATCAAGAGAACAGATAAAAACTATTCTGGAAAATGAACAGAAACGAGTGAAGCTGGATCACCTGGTTGCCGAACTCCGCCAGAAGAGCACCATCACTCTCGCAGAAGCGTTCAACACCACTCCCTCTCCATCGGGCAGCGCTTCTCTGGCAACCTCCCCATCACCCGCATCCACAGTGACCGGGAACAGCACCCCACAAGCTTCGGAAATACCAGCGGCTACCAGTGGTCAATGAGTATTCTGGATGCTATTGGTAAGCTTTTATCTCGTTTTTTTCAGTGAAGGATAAAATATGCGATTGCCCTGGAAAACCCTGCTCATCCTTGGTGTTGCAGGGTTTTTTATTTACACTCTCTTCGGTTTTCTTCTCATCAAGCCAGGAGATGTAACCGTTCTGGGAAAAGAGCTCCACGGTCTGCGGAGAAGTGAAGTTGCTCCCTTCCTGCAAATAACGGAAAAGGAATGGATGGAAGTTCCTCTGGAAATCCAGGTTCAGAATAAAACATTTACCATTGATAAAAAAGCTCTTTCCCTGCAGTGGGACATTTCCCGTATGAAGAACGACGCCCTTCATCTCCCCAATGGAGCAGTTCCTATCACCTTTTTATGGGACGATGGAAAGGTCAATCGGGTTTTCTCTTTTATTACCGAGAAGATCAACCGTCCACCGCAAAACGCCTCCTGGTCCTCACATCAGGTGACCCCCTCTCGTCCGGGTATGCAATTAAACCTGGCTCAGACGCTGGAACAAATGCGCAGTGCCATTTCGCAGGGTCAATCCACCATTCGCCTCCACTCTTTTGACCTCATCCCTCCCGCAGTCGGTACCTCGGCTCTCCTGAAAGCCCAGAGAATCCCTTATCTCCTCTCCCATCATGAGACCTCCCTCCTGGAGAAAGATGAAAAAACCCGGTTTAACATCCAGAAAGCAGCTGATACATTGAGCGGAATAATCGTAGAAAAAGGATATCCATTTTCTTTCAATCAGGTCGTCGGTCCAGCGGAAAAAAAGGATGGTTATTTAGAAACAAAAGTCGTGGTGAATGGGAAGCTCATTCCGGGATACGGAGGAGGTGTCTGTCAGGTTTCTTCCACCCTCTACAACGCCCTCCTTAAAACTGACGCCAAAATCATCGAAAGGAGTCCCCATTCCGGATACTTTCCCACCACTTCCTATGTATTGCCCGGGCTGGATGCCGCAGTGAGTGATGGTTTCAAGGATCTTCGCTTCACTTTTCCCGATCAAAAAGTCATTCTCCTGACCTTTGTGGAAAACGATCATCTAGTGGCAGAAATATGGGGAGAAGTGGAAAATAAAACGGCAAAGAAAATCTCCACCTCTATCCGTTCGGTGCAACAGAATGGAAATGGAGAGGCTATGATGGAAGTGGAAACCGTGGTCCAGAACCAAAAAAACACCGAGCTCCATTACTCCGATATTTACCGTATTTCTGCTGAATATGCGAAAGAATTAACGAGTACGCTCGGGGGAGAGGCTCATCCCCACCCTTAGGATGATCACCGCTCCCTCTTTTTTCTTCGATCACATCACCCTTGGTTAAAAAACCGGGGACAATTCCTGCTCACGAATCGCCTCCAGCATGGCCAGGATATTCTCACAAGGGATGTCTTTCGGCAGGGCATGGGACGGAGCAGCGATATAGCCTCCTCCTTCACCCAGTACCCGCAACATTTTTTTTACTTCTCTCTTCACCTCACCAGGGGTGGCGAAGGGAAGTAATTCCTGGATACTGATACCACCCCAGAAGGCTAATTTTCCCTGATACTCTTTCTTGATCTGAAAAACATCCATCACTTCCGGTTGAAATGGATTAAAAACATCCAGGCCAATTTCCACCAGATCGGGAAACAACTCTTCTACTTTTCCACAGCAATGGAAAAATATCTTCTTCTTTTTCTTTTTCACATCGGCAAAGAGACGGGCAAAATATGGTTTGATAAAGTTCCTCCACATTTTGGGACTCATAATGAGTCCTCTCTGCCAGGCCCAATCATCCCCAAACATGACCCCATCAAAGCCCATATCCAGAGATTTATCCAGAACAGCCAGGTGATACTCGGTAATGCCGGTAAACAAGTCATGGACAAATTCCGGATTCATCACCATGTCGGAAAGGAGATTCTCCATTCCCCGCAAGGACCAGGCTCTCTCAAAAAGAGTCAAAGTCTGCCGCTGGAGTTTCATTTTATTCACATTTTTTTCCATAAATACGGGAATCTTTTCAAACCGACGAGGCTCCCCGGGATCCGGGAAACGAAATCCGCGGAGAGACGGTTGGGATAAAACCGGGATGGGATTCCCAATATCAGGATCTACCGTCCGATTCCACACCACTCCCCATTCATCCCGAACAAAACCAGGCTTGACCTGGAAGTAGGCATCGTCGGGAAGAACTTTAAGGAATACCAGGTGATTCCCCAGGGTGTCCTCGAAATGAGAGTCCCCTAAATACTCTGTCATTTTTTTCCGGGCAGGAATGGTAAAGTCCAGCTGATGGGGAATCCGGTCCACTGGATGAAAAGAGATGGCTCGTTCGACCCGTTCTTTTTCGTTCATTGATCGATACCCATCTACTTCTCGCGGGAGATGACTTCAATATCGTAATCCGGTTTTTCCTTGTAGATCTTTCCGACGTTCATTTCTAAGGTCCAGACATTTTTCTCCACTTTGCCGTCTACATAACTGATGACTTCCCCAGGCATATACGCTTTCAATTGAAGCGTGACATTGCCCAAGAAAGGTCTGGCCACCCCCGCCCCCATTTTATCCAGGGCGTCACCCATTTCCTTCCCTTTCAAGCTGGCTTGAAGAATGACCTGATCCTGATCTTTGGTGAGTTGGGCCGTAGTACCGAGAAATTGCTTGGTAAATTCCTGCGCTTTTTTCTGATCCGGAAAATTCCATACCCAGGCGATTTTAAATGGTTCATTCTCTTTTTTTTCTTTTTCGTTGGATTGCAACTCGATGTAATTTTTTTCCTCATCAGAAAGCTTTTTATATTCATTCATTGCCGCTTTCTTGATTTGACTGAATACATTCACATCCCCGGTAGTGATTGCCACCCGGGCCCGGGGAATAGTAGCATCAGCGTTAATCTTGATTCCCACTTCCATCTGAGCACAACCAGCAACCACCAGAAGCAGAAGGATAGATAAAGCAATCAGTATCACTGTTTTTTTCATTGCAGCCTCCACATCCTTTTACTTATATTTTATATTGGATCTGTTCAACAAAATATGTCCCCTTCCCACAAAAAAAACTTGAATAAGCAGGAAACCACGTATAATGATGTTAACATAGAAATTCAAAATTAGGGAGGTTAAAAATGGCGTACGTGGAACTTGTTGCTCAAAAAGGAAAGATCGAGGCTGATATTCAGGGAGAGAAAATACTCTTCAAAAGTAGCGGAGTAGAAAGCGATGCCGGACATTGGCCTACTGAATATGTTTTAGCTGCCCTGGGAAGTTGTTTCTCCGGAACGGTTTTTGCTTACGCCAAAAATAAAAATTATCCCTTAGAAAAAGTGGCGATCAAAATGAAAGGGGAACTGGGATCAGCTCCTTCTCGCATCCAAAAAATCGATATGGCGGTGGAGCTCATCGGAAATCTCACTCTGGAAGAAAAAGAGAGAATCATTAAAACCGGGGAAAGGGCCTGCACCGTCATGAATACCCTGCGCAATGGTGTGGAAGACCTTCAGGCCCGATTACTGTAGATTCCGTCTCCTCGAAAAGTAAACATCAGAGAGTTTTTTCACCACACTCTCCCCCCCTCCCGGGGATCCATCCCGGCTTTTAAGAAGAAAGGGGCCAGATGATTGGTGGGCCCGTATCCTTGACCCAAGGGAAGGGCATGCTGAATCACTGTATCCATATATTCTCTTGCCACTTTCACCGCTTCTTCCATCCCATACCCCAGGGCAAGGAGGGCACAAAGTGCAGCCGAATAGGTACACCCCGTCCCGTGAGTATTTTTGGTAAGAATCCGGGTAACGGGATACTCGACCCATTTCTCCCCATCATAGAGCAGATCAACCATCCGATCTCCCGGGAGATGTCCTCCCTTGATCAAGACATAGCGAGGTCCCTTGTTTCGGATGATGCGAGCCGCTTCCTTCATTTCAGCAGGCGAGCTGACCGTGATACCACTTAAAAGTTCGGCTTCTGGAAGATTCGGGGTAATGATCCAGGTCAGGGGAAGGAGATCATGCTCTAACGCGGTTAGAGCTCCGGGACGGAGCAATACATCACCGCTTTTCGCAACCATGACCGGATCCACCACTAACTTTTCAATTCGATACTGCTGAATCGCCTGGGCCACCATGACGATGATGTCAGCATTGGAGAGCATTACGGTCTTGGCAGCATCCACTCCGATATCCTCACAAACTGCTTCGATCTGTTTTCTCACCATAACCGGCTCCAGATCATAGATGGCCCGTACTTCCCGGGTATTTTGAGCCGTCACCGACGTGACCGCCGTCATTCCATACACCCCAAAAGTGCAAAAGGTCTTCAAATCCGCCTGTATTCCCGCTCCTCCCCCGGAATCTGAACCGGCAATGGTGAGTGCTCTCTTCATCGTTTTTTATTCGCCCCATTCAACACCGGTTCCCCTTCTGAACGAAAATGATTCCAACCGGAAGTCTGAAAGGGAGTGATGATACCATTTTTCTGAATATAGAGTTGCTGTTCGGGAATGATATACCCCACTTCCGTCACCGGGACTCCGGACTGTTCTTCAACCAGGCGCCTTATATCCCTCACTTGAGGTGCGGGACCAGTAAAAACGAGCTCAAAGTCCTCCCCACCGGATAGGGCAAAAGGGAGGGGATCGGTCTGATTCCTGGCACTCCAGGAAATGAGCTCAGATGATAAAGGAAGACTCGCAACATCAATCACTGCCCCCACCCGGCTCTGTTCCAGGATATGTCCCAGGTCCTGAGAAAAACCATCGGAGACATCGATGAGTGAAAAAGAGGTGCCACTCTCACTCAACAGGTGCCCTACTGAGATACGAGGGGTAGGAAGAAAATACCGGTCCAAAAGATATTGTGATCCCCGATCATTCACTCTCTGTTCTTCTAAAAGAATCTTCAAACCGGCGGAAGAATCTCCCAAGGTACCAGTCACCAGGATCACATCGCCCGGACGGGCATTCTTCCGAAGCAATAAAATTCCTTTCCGGATTTCACCAATCACGGTGACGTCGAACACCATTTCCCCTCGGGTTTTTGCCAGGTTGCCACCCACCACCTCCATTCCAAATTCCCGGGCTCTTTTCTCTACCCCCTCCAAAAAAAGTTCCAACCATTGAAGCTCCAATTGAGAAGGAAGAATGAAAGAAAGTAAAGCAAAAAGCGGAGCCCCCCCCATGGCGGCGATATCACTCAGATTCACCGAAAGCACCCGCTGACCGAGGAGAAAAGGAGGAAAAAGATCGGTAATAAAATGAGATCCCTCCACCTGGGAATCGCAGGTGATAAGATAATTCATCCCCTCACGGCCTTCCACCACCGCACAATCATCATCGATCCCCACGATAGTCTCTTTCCGGAATGTGGAAAACCGGGCTTTGATGATGTCAATGAGACCAAATTCACCCACCTGATCGAGTTTTTTCATGGCCGGTTTGACCTCAGAATCCGGATTTTCTCCCGAAACTCACGAGCTGCTCCCACCACCGAAGGAGCTCCCACCACCGCTGATATCACCGCTACTCCATCTGCTCCGGCTTGGATGACTTCATCAACCAGGGAAAGAGAAATTCCCCCAATCGCCACCACCGGAATCTTCACCGCTCGCTTAATCGCCCGGAGCATCTCCGTTCCGATGGGGTTTCCGGCATCCATTTTGGTACGGGTGGGAAAAATCGTCCCCACTCCTAAATAGCTGGCCCCTCTTCGTTCGGCTTCCTGAGCTTTTTCCACCGAATCCACCGAATATCCCAGGATCAGGCCGGAAGCAATCCGACGGGCAAACGAAAGAGGAATATCCTCTTCCCCCAAATGGACACCATCGGCACCGCATGCCAGGGCAATGTCAATCCGGTCATTCACAATGAAGCTGACCCCGGTTTTCCGGGTGAGTTCACGAATGATCAGGGCTTCTTCCAGAAAAACGCGGGAAGTAGCATTTTTATCCCGTAATTGGATGACGGTTGCTCCCCCTTCCATGGCCTGTTCCACCATCAAGGCAGTAGACAGAACCCCTTGAATCGTCCGGTCGGTGATCACATACAAAGAATAATCAATCATTTTTCCACCTCGATACGTAACAAGGAAACCAGAGCCTCTTCGGTTATGGTATACATGACATCGAAAAGGGACCCCCGGAAACTTCCCGGACCTCCGGCATTTTGAGCCGCTATCTCGGCACATGACCCTAAAAAACCCAGCGCCGAAGACGCCGCCACCAGACCATCTTTTTCCACCGAGGCAAATGCCCCGCAAAGAGAGGTCGCCATACAACCCGTTCCCGTGATGGTGGTGAGTAACATATGACCATTATGAATTGATACTACTTTCTCTCCATCGCTCACAAAATCAACCCGTCCGGTGATGGCAGTAACAGTGTGAAAAGCCTGGGCGGCCCGGAACGCCAATTCACCTGTCTCGATCTCCACTCGTCCCGATTCCACTCCTCGTACCTTACCTACCATCCCTAAAAGGGAAGCGATTTCCCCGGGGTTTCCCCGAAGAATGGCAATATTCACCTCAGTTAAAATACTGTGCGCAATATCGGTCCGGAAATGAGTCGCTCCCACCCCCACCGGATCAAAAACCACCGGGATCCCCTTCCGGTTGGCCGCTCTTCCTGCTAACAGAAAGCTGCGAGCAGTCTCGGTGGAAGGAGTTCCCAAATTCAAGACCAGCGCATCCGACTGAGCAGTCATCTCCTCGACTTCTTCCGGAGCGGATGCCAGAACCGGTGATGCCCCGATGGAAAGCATGGCGTTGGCATTATCATTGGCCACCACGAAATTGGTGAGGTGGTGAATGAGCGGTCTGACCTCTTTTATTGTTCTTAAAAGACGCACGCAATCAATGTTCATTTCCCGAACCTCCGAAATAAAAGATAGCATCCACCAGAAGTAAATAAGCTGGGAAGGGATGCTCCCACTACCGGGAGGTAATTCAAAAACAATTCATAGCACACAAAACCCAGTCCCCAGGATGCCATGGCGACGAAATCAAAATCCTTTCTCTGCAACAAGGCCGGGACATCGATTATCCGTCTTCGGTAAAAGAAATAATCGAAAAGAACCACCCCAAAGAGAGGAATAAAAATCGATCCGATAAAATAGAGAAAATTTTCATATTTTTCTACGGAAAAGAAAAGAGCCAATATGGTTCCGGCGCTGCCGAAAATCAACACGGCTCCTTTTTCTTGAATTCGGGGAATGATGTTTAAAAAAGAAACCGCCGTGGAATAGATGTCGAGAAAGGTGGTGGTGAAAGTGGAAAAAAGAACCACCGAAAAAGCAATGGATCCAAATCCCATGGCCAGCATGCCGGGAACCGGATCACTTTGTCCCGTTACTAAGGAAAGGAAAAACCCTAAAAGAAACATCCAGGAACTCATGATGAAATACCCCCACCAGGTTCCCAAGAAAGAACTCCTGGTCTTCCGGGCAAAACGGGAATAATCAGCAGCCAGAGGAAGCCAGGATATGGGCATGGCAACGACGATATCAAAACCGGCCCCCCAGGGGAGTGAACCATCTCCCCGAACAACAAGAAGCTGGGAGAGTGAGATATTCACGAGCACGGTATAAGTCATGAAAATACAGAGACCAGCCAAAGCGACTACGGCTACCCGCTGCACCCAGATCCACACCTTTGATCCCACCATGGCCCAGAGCGTACTCCCGATTCCCGTCACCAGAATCCAGAACCGGATGTTGCTGTAATCAAATAAATGGGCCGAGATGATGTTGATGGAACGGGAACAAATAATGACCATAATTGCCGTCCAGCCGAGAAGTTGAATGATATTGAATATCGATGCCAGGAACGATCCCGATCGTCCAAAAGCGGCACGCAGGGAGAACATGGAAGGGATTCCCCATTCGCTCCCGATAATGCCTCCCAGGGCCAGAGGGGTATTTCCCACCACATGACCGATCAGTATCACCAGCAAACCGGCCCAAAAACCAAGCGGAGCTAACATTCCTCCTGCCCAAATCTCGGCGATGGAAATAGCAGCTCCCGACC
>JAPLGF010000101.1 GCA_026390275.1 Candidatus Atribacteria bacterium | reverse complement strand
GGTGGGGGACTGTCCTGGAGTGCCGTTCCGCCCTTTCCCGATGGCAAAGAGAGGGGAAATTCCAAGTCCCAGACTTTACGCTGGATCAAACCTCACTATATCATCTTCTTCAAGATACTCTCCATTCTGCACCTCAATGACTTCCAATTCCACCTTACCCGGGTTTTCCAGGGAATGTTTGGTTGATTTGGGAATAAAGACGCTCTCACCTTCATGAAGATATTGTTCTTTCTCTTCGATGACAACTTTAGCAGTCCCTTTCACCACGACCCAGTGCTCAGTTCGATGGTGATGCATCTGGATGCTCAGGGCTTCACCAGGATAAACGACCAATCGCTTGATTTTAAATCGTTCCCATTCCTCCAGGATCTTATAGTAACCCCAGGGACGATAGGTCGTCATCCCGTGCTTCATTTTCTCAATTTCTTCCACCGGAAGGTTTCTGACTATTTCTTTTATCTTATGGGTTTCGCTTCTTTTAACCAAAAGAAGCACATCCTCAGTATCCACTACCGTGGTGTCATGAACTCCCACCAGAACCACAAGTTTTTCATCATTCTTGAAGACAAGATTCCCCGAGCTCCCTTCTTCTCTTAAAGAACGTTCTTTCCTTTCTCCCAATAATTCATAGAGGGCATCGAAGGTACCGATATCTAACCAGGTTACTTCTAAGGGGTAAACCAGGAGTTTTTGAGTTCTTTCCAAAAGGGCTCGGTCAATGGAAACGGGAGGGAATTCAGAAAAATGTTCTAAAAGCTCAGCAAATGTCGGTCCTTTTTCTACAAGGTTGGGAGAAGTAAAATTCATTTCTCTGAGAAAATCATCAATCCGAAAGAAAAGGATGCCAGTATTCCAAAAAGGGTTCTTTTCGAGAAGAGAAAGGATCACTTCGCTACTTGGTTTTTCTATAAACTTATCAACCAAGTAACAATTCCCTTCTCCTCTCTCTCCTGCCACAATATACCCATAACCCGGATTTGATTCTTCAGCACGCACACCAAATGTCACCAGATAACCTCTGGGAATCTCTCCCAACCGACCAACATGATCAAGAAATAAATCCGTTTCCCTTATATAGTGGTCAGATGGAACAACTAAAATCTCATCATCTTTAATATTTTTTATATCTTTTAGATATCTGATCCCTAAAAGAATCGCCGGTGCGGTACCCCGGGGTGACGGTTCAAGAATAAGTTGATCCCTTTTAATACCATACTTTTCCACTTCCCGAAGAACTAAGAATTCCTGTTCCTTTTGGGTGATAATAAATATACTTGAAGAAGAGAAAATTGGTAAAAAACGCTCAATAGTAAGTTCAAGGAGCGACTTCTCCCCCAGAAGATTCAAAAATTGTTTGGGATAATTTTCCCGGGAAAGAGGCCAAAGCCCGGTTCCCATGCCACCGGAGAGAATGAATATGTTCATGATCCATCAATCATCTTCATCAAGCCTTTCCAATTGCGAATCTACTACTGTTTGGTCATGCTCCTGCCCATTCCGGAAGAGTTCCATATCCGCTCTAATCATGAGTTTAACCAAATCTCTAAAATAGACCTTCGGTTCCCAACCAAGCTCTGCTTTTGCCTTCTTTGCGTCACCCAAAAGAAAATCAACTTCAGTCGGTCGAAAATAAAATGGATCAACCTCCACCATAACTTTTCCAGTTCTCCTTTCTATTCCTTTTTCTTCTTTTCCTTTTCCCTCCCAGATAATCTCAATGTCTCCCTCTTCTCGATAATTAATGGTAATCCAGTGGGCGTATAATTTTGCCACGGCGTAGGGACTTCGGGGATAGAAAGGGGTCAATTCGTTTTGGGGATATTCTAATGGCTTCCCAAAAAGTTCACTGGTTGAAGCCTGGTAAAACCGAATGTTTTTTTCCATGCCTAATATTCTTACGGCTTCAAGAATCCGGAGAGTTCCTAAGGCATCGGCATTCGCGGTATATTCCGGTGTTTCAAACGATACTTTCACATGACTCTGGGCTGCCAGGTTATAAATTTCTTCTGGCTGAATTTCCTGAACCAGACGAATGAGGCTTGTCGCATCCGTCAAATCACCAAAATGAATGAAGAATTTCTCCCCTCTTTTATGAGGATCCGGATAAATGTGATCTATCCTGGAAGTATTGAAGGAACTGCTCCTTCGCTTAATCCCATGAACCTCATATCCTTTTTTGATTAAGAACTCAGCTAAATATGATCCATCCTGACCGGTCACACCGGTAATTAGGGCTCTTTTCATTATTTTTCCCTTATTCTACCTATATATAATTATTTTATGAAAAATTATGGTTCTTCCGTCTTTTTTGTGGGTGAGTCTTGAATTTTAACCAACCATCCCACACAATAATGAAAAACAGCTTAAACATGGTGGTGGATTAAATCTTTACCCATAGAAATCCCGGAAGAACCTCAAATTGTTTTTCTCCAAT
>JAPLGF010000361.1 GCA_026390275.1 Candidatus Atribacteria bacterium | reverse complement strand
GGGAACTGGGCTTGCGTGACGAAGAGTACGAAAGGATCCTGGACATCCTCCAACGACCACCGACCCCCACGGAATTAGCCATGTTTTCGGTGGAATGGTCGGAACACTGCGGATACCCCCATTCCCGAAAATGGTTTGAGCTCTTCCCCCGGACCGGGCGTTTTCCCGTCCTGGTGGGGGAGGATGCCGGTGGTGTCGTCTATGATGGCACCGCCATTGTCTTCAAGATGGAGAGCCACAATCATCCCTCCCAGGTGGAGCCCCGCCAGGGAGCGGCCACCGGAATCGGGGGAATCATCCGTGACATTTTCGGGAGCGGTGCCCGGCCCATTGCCTGTCTCGACTCCCTTCATTTTGGTCCCCCGGACAACACCCGATCCCAGTTTATATTTAAAGGAGTGGTGGACGGAATCGCCTTCTACGGAAACTGCGTCGGAGTTCCCACCGTCGCCGGAGAACTCATTTTCCATCCTTCCTTCCAGGGAAATTGTTTGGTGAACGTGATGTGCCTGGGAGTAGCTCCTGCTCACCAGCTGGCCAAAGCCTGGGCGAAAGGGATGGGTAATCCCATCATCTACGCCGGTAACCGTACCGGGCGGGATGGGATCGGCGGGTGTAGTATATTAGCTTCGCAGGAATTTGGAGCCAATGATGCCAAACGTCCCAGTGTCCAGATCGGAGACCCCTTTACCGAAAAATGTCTCATCGAAGCAACCCTGGAAGCGCTGACCACCGGGCATGTCGTCGGGATAAAAGACATGGGAGCAGCCGGGCTCACCTGCTCATCGAGTGAAATGGCCGCCGCCGGAAATACCGGTGTCCGCATTGATCTCGATCAGATTCCGGTACGGGAAGAAGCCATGGAACCCTGGGAAATCATGATGTCGGAATCTCAGGAACGGATGCTTCTCTGCATTGAAAAAGGATTCGAAAACGACATTATGGCTCTCTTTAAAAAGTGGGGGCTGGAAGCAGTGGTGGTGGGGAAGGTCGGGGAAGGCCAGAACATCACCATTTTGAGCCAGGGACAGGTGATCGCCGATATACCGGCCCAGGAACTGGCCAAACCTCCGATCTACACCCCTCCCGCTGAACCCCCGGAGTATCTCCCGGCGGTGAACGTTGCCTCCTGGATACCTCTCCCGGTCCCGGCTGATCTCCCGGAAGTCTTTCTTCGGATGATCTCATCTCCCAATCTCTGCTCCCGGGAACAGGTCTATGAGCAGTATGATCACATGGTTCAGATCAACACCTCGATTCTTCCCGGGACAGGAACAGTCATGCTACGGATGAAGGAGAAACCCTGGGGGATCGCCGTCACCACCGACTGCAACCCGACCTTCTGTTATCTCGATCCCTACCGGGGAGCCCAAATGGCGGTGGCGGAGGCAGCCCGGAATATCGCAGCCTGTGGTGCCCGGCCTGCCGGGATCACCGATTGTTTGAACTTTGGGAATCCCCAGAAACCGGACCGCTACTGGCAGTTTGTCGAAACCGTGAAAGGCCTGAGCGATGCCTGCCAGTTCTTCGAACTCCCGGTGGTGAGTGGAAATGTCTCCTTTTACAACGAGAGCCCGCATGGGCCGATCCATCCCACCCCCACCATCGGAATGGTGGGGATCATCGAGAATGTGGAGAATGCCGTGAGTGCCAGCTTCAAAAAAGAAGACGATATCATCCTCCTCTTCGGGGAAACCCGGGAAGAATTGGGGGGAAGTGAATACCTGCGGATCATCCATAATATGGAGCAGGGACCGGCCCCCAGGATTGATCTGGCAGAAGAAAAAAATCTCCAGGATCTCCTCATCAACCTTGCTTCCCAAAAGCTGGTCCATTCCGCCTCGGACCTGAGTGAGGGCGGTCTGATGCAGGCCCTGACAGAAGCCTGTGTCGGCGGGACCTCGTCCCTCGGTTGTCGGATTGATATCGAGGGTTACCGCGAGTTCCGCCTCGATGCCGTTCTCTTTGGGGAGAGCTGCGGACGGGCCATCGTCTCCGCCTCTCCCGATCTCGTCCCGGCCATCGTCTCCCTGGCCCGTACCCACCAGGTCCCGTACTCCATCTTGGGATCCACCGGCGGAGACCGCTTCCTCATCCAGAAAGGGCCAGAAACCGTCATCTCTCTCCCCATCACTCAGGTGGGAGAAGCGTGGAAGGGGAAACTGTGAATGGTGGTAAGGTGTTGAGATGTTGATCACTGTTCACCATCTTTCCGGGAGGCGTATTCATGATCAATGAAAAGTGTGGGGTCTTCGGGACATATGGAGTGAAGAATGCTGCGGAGATCCTCTATCTCGGACTCTTCTCACTCCAGCACCGGGGGCAGGAAAGTGCCGGAATGGTGGTTTCGGATGGAATCACCGTGAAGGAATACAAAGAGATGGGCCTGGTGTCAGAAGTTTTTCATGGGGACATCCTGAAAAAACTTCCGGGTCACATCGGGTTGGGGCATGTGCGATACTCCACCACCGGATCTCCTTCCACCCGGAACATCCAGCCGTTTGTGGGAGAGTGCCGTTTTGGGAGCTTATCCATTGCCCACAACGGGAACCTGGCGAACACCTGGACCCTCTGGAAACAATTGAGCCGGCGGGGGGCAGTCTTTCAATCCTCCATGGACACCGAACTCTTGCTCCACCTGGTGGCCCAAAGTCGGTTTGACAGCCTGGAAGACGCGGTGAAAGAAGCCCTCTGGCAGATGAAGGGAGCCTTTTCCCTGGGGATAATGTCGGAAAAGAAGCTCATAGCCGCCCGGGATCCCTGGGGATTCCGGCCTCTCTCCTTAGGAAAGTTAAACAGCGGGTACCTGGTGAGCTCGGAAAGCTGTGCCTTCGATGTGATCGGGGCGGAATTCCTGCGAGAGATCGAACCAGGTGAGATGCTGGTCATCGATGAAAACGGGCCCCGTTCCTTCTTCTATGCTCATTCTCCCCGCAAGGCGATGTGCATTTTCGAACTCATTTATTTTGCCCGGCCGGACAGCTTCATCTTCGGTCAAAGTGTCTATGAAGCCCGGAAAAAAATGGGTCGCATCCTGGCCGAAAAAGAAACCGTCTCCGCCGACATGGTGATTCCGGTACCGGAATCCGGGATTTATGCCGCCCTGGGCTTTTCCGAAGCTT
>JAPLGF010000216.1 GCA_026390275.1 Candidatus Atribacteria bacterium | reverse complement strand
TGTCTACTCCCCAACGGGTCCGGAGAGAAATCAGCCTGGTCCCGGAAGGTAGAGGAATATTCAACCGCCTTTCCGTCCGAGAGAATCTGCTTTTGGGAGCATATCACCGGTCAGATAACAAAGGGATAGAACAGGATTTGGACAAAACCTATCTCCTTTTTCCCCGGTTGAAAGAAAGGGAATCTCAGATTGCCGGTACCTTGAGTGGGGGGGAACAACAGATGCTGGCAGTGGGGAGAGGGTTGATGTCGAAACCGCGTCTCCTGCTTCTGGATGAGCCCTCGCTCGGTCTCGCCCCCCTGGTGGTGAAAGAACTCTATCGATTGATTCAGGAAATTCGGAAGAATGGGGTCACTATTCTGCTGGTGGAGCAGAATGCCACCATGGCCATCGCGGTATCTGACTACGTCTATGTTTTAGAGGCCGGATCGGTGAAAATCCAGGGAGAACCCCGAGAAGTCGAATCGCTGGAAGACGTGAAAAAAGTGTATCTGGGAGGATGATGATGTTTTCACTGGGTTATTTTCTCCAGCAGGTGATGAATGGTGTCATTTTGGGTTGCATCTATGCCCTTTTGGCGCTGGGTATGACGGTGGTCTATGGAATTCTCCGTCTCATCAATTTTGCACATGGAGCATTGATTACTCTGGGAGCTTTTTTTATTTATTTTGTTTCTTTCCGGTGGGGGCTTCCTTTGGTGGGATCGGTTTTTTTAGTGTTGGGTTTTGGAGCCCTGATGGGACTGGTGCTGGATATCGTCGCCTACCGGAAACTACGGGGAGGACCGGAAGTGGCACTCCTCATCACTTCCCTTGGTTTTTATACCTTTATCGAAAATTTCTTAAAAATGCTGATCTCTCCCCAACCCTATGCTTTTAAGACTCCGGCTTATCTCAATACCATGTTCCGAACTCGCTTTCTCACCTTCCGGACCATCGACATTTTTATCATCGCGATTTCCATTACCCTCATGCTCTTGTTCCATCTCTTCGTCAAAAAGAGCAAGATGGGGATCGCCATGCGGGCAACCTCGGAAAATTTAGAGATCGCCAGGATTATGGGGATTGAGATCAACCGGGTGATTTTGGTGGCCTTTGCCATCGGTTCGGCTTTAGCTGCTCTGACCGGTTTCATGTGGGGAGCGAAATATGGGCAGATTTCCTACGATATGGGTTTTTTGACCGGCGTGAAGGCTTTTGTGGCGGTGGTGGTGGGAGGAGTGGGGAGCATTCCGGGGGCCATGCTGGGAGGATTTATTCTGGGTTTGGCGGAAATCCTGGCGGTGGCTTTCCTGCCCACCACTTTTGCTGAATACCGGGACGGGATTGTTTTTGCCATCCTCATCCTGGTCCTCTTGATCAAGCCCTCCGGCTTGATGGGAGTGAAGGAAGAGGTGCGGGTATGAGCAGAAAGCGGGTCCTCCCGGAATACTGGTTCATCATGGGGGGAATCATTCTCTTTGTCCTGCTTTTCTTTCTTTCGCAGGTTTTAAACCGCTATCTCCTCCACATTTTCATCCTGATGGGAATCTCCTCCATAGCGACGGTGAGTCTCAATCTCACCAATGGGTACACTGGCCTCTTTTCTCTGGGACATGCTGCCTTCATGGCCATCGGTGCCTATACCTCCACCCTTCTGGCGTTTCCGCTGACGTTACGGCAGTCATATGAACTTCCCCTTCTTCCCTCTTTTTTGGGAGGAGCAGAAGCGGCCTGGCCTTTCCTCCCTGCCCTGATTGCCGGGGGAGTGATGGCAGCTCTGGCGGCTTTCATTATTGGGGCTCCCGTTCTCCGTTTACGGGGTCATTATCTATCCGTTGCTTCCCTGGGGTTTATGGTCATCGTGGCGACTTTTGCGAAAACCTGGCGGGGGCTTACCCGGGGATCGATGGGGATCAACGCCATTCCATCTTATACCAATGTCTACTGGGTCTATCTGTGGCTCTTGATCACGATCTACGTGGTCTGGAGAATTGTGAATTCCCGTTTTGGCCGGGCCATGATGGCCATCCGGGATGATGAAACCGCCGCCCAGGTGTTGGGTATTTACCCCATGAAGTATAAGCTTCTCTCCTTTGTGCTGGGAGCATTTTTTGCCGGGGTGGCAGGGGGTCTATATGCTCACTTCACCAAAGCCATCCGGCCTTTGGAATTTTCTTTTTTCTTGACCTTCCAGGTGGTGGTGATGCTCATTGTGGGGGGAATGGGAACGATGAGCGGTCCAGTAGTCGGGGCCTGTTTCCTCATTACCCTCCGATACGCTCTGAAGCCCCTGGAGGAACATCTCAAGCTCTATGGTTTTATTGAGCTGGTGTACGCGGTACTCCTCATCGTCATCATGTTGTGGAAGCCGGAAGGGATTATGGGTCAACGCCAGCTCAGACGATAACCATTGACGAAAGAAGGGTGTCTTATGGCAAAAAAGGTCTATCATTCCGAAATGACTTTCTCTGATTTCAAGGAAGGGCATTTTAATAAGGCCATTTTTGGGGTCGGTTCGGCGGAAAACCATGGTTTTCATCTTCCCTTTGGGAATGATACCCTGGTGTCTCACGCTCTCTCCCTGGAAGTGGCCCAGCGAGTGGAGGGGATGTTGGTGCTCCCGCCGGTGAATGTCGGGGTGAGTACCCATTACGATGATTTTCTCTTCACCCTCACCTTGCGGCCGGAAATCCTCATTGAAGTATTGAAGGATATTTTGCATTCCACCATTCGCCAGGGGATCAATCGGATCATCATCATCAACGGCCATGATGGAAACATCGCCCCCATCGAAATCGCAGCTCGTTCTGTAAAAGTATCCTATCCCGAGGTCTTCATTGCTTCTCTCGATGCCTGGTGGGTGAAAGCCGGGGAGCTCCTCCCGCCGGAAACTTTTGAAGTGTGGAATGGCCTGGGACATGCCGGGGAAGGGGAGACTTCCCTGTCTCTGTACCTGTTTCCTGACCTTTGTCGAATGAAGGACGCCCGCGGGGTAGTGCCCACACTTCCGGAGGGACCTGACATCAAGTGGAAGTTCAATGAACTCACTCCTTACGGTGCCACCGGTGATCCCACCCGGGGGACGGCGGAAAAGGGACGAAAGATGTTCGAAGCCCTGGTTGATTTCTTGGTGCATTTTATCAACGAGATGGAAGAGAAAAACTGGAAATATGGAACGATGCTTACCCTTCCATAACGGAATAAAAGGAATTGAATCGTTCATCTAAACAATGGAGGTTTATTGATGGACAGACCCTGGGTCTATATCCATGAAATTGAGAACCATAACGGGGAGGAGATTGAGCTCAAGGGGTGGTTGGCAAATAAACGATCCAGCGGGAAAGTTGTTTTCTTGATTATCCGGGATGGAACCGGCTTTATTCAAGTAACCGCTTTTGTAGGAGGAAATCTCTCCAAAGAACAGCTGGATGAAATCAGAAAGGTTTCCTTGGAATCGGCAGTGGTTGTTCAGGGTAAGGTCCGAAAAGAGGAACGGGCTCCAGGAGGATATGAACTGGAACTCACCTCCTTCCAGCTGGTTTCGGAAGCGATGGATTATCCGATTCAAAAACAGGAGCATTCGGTGGATTATCTCATGGAATACCGGCACCTCTGGCTTCGTTCCCGGAAACAGCATGCTCTCCTCCGGATCCGAAATGAGGTGATGATGGGGATCCATGATTTCTTGCAGGGACGCGGTTTCACCCTGCTTGATTCCCCTATTTTGACGCCCGCTGCCTGTGAAGGGACCTCCACCCTGTTTGAACTCCAGTATTTTGATATTGGGAAAGCCTATCTTTCTCAGAGTGGCCAGCTCTACATGGAAGCGGGAGCCATGGCCTTTGGGAAAGTGTACTGTTTAGCACCCACCTTCCGGGCAGAAAAATCAAAAACCCGGCGCCATCTCACCGAGTTCTGGATGCTGGAACCAGAAGTGGCGTACAATGACTGGCAGGATAATATGCGGTTACAGGAAGATCTGGTTAGCTCCGTGGTTCATCGGGTATTGGAAAAATGCCTGCTGGAGCTGGCAGCCTTAGAGCGTGATACCAAACCCCTGGAGAACATCCGCCCTCCCTTTCCCCGGATTTCCTACGGAGAAGCCATCGATATCCTGGAGAGAAAAGGATCCCCGGCGCAGTGGGGAGATGATTTCGGAGGAGACGAGGAGACCCTGATATCAGAAGAATTCGGGAGACCGGTCTTCATCCACCACTATCCGGCAAAGATCAAGGCTTTTTATATGCAACCAGATCCGGAAAATCCCCAGCTGGTACTGAATGATGACTTGATTGCTCCCGAAGGGTACGGGGAGATCATTGGTGGGAGTCAGCGGATTCACGACTATGCTCTTTTGGAAAAGCGGTTAGAGGAAAATCATCTTCCCCGGGAAGCCTTCGAGTGGTATCTCGATCTCCGGCGATATGGAACCGTCCCCCAGTCCGGGTTTGGGCTGGGGGTGGAACGAACCGTCGCCTGGATCGCCGGGATCAAGCATATTCGAGAGGCGATTCCTTTCCCCCGCCAGATCTACCGGATCTATCCCTGAGGACCGGGAGTTGGGTGAAAATGTTGAGTTGGGGAGTTGTGGAGTTGTTGAGTTGGAAAAGACACTAAAAAAAAGGGCCCCCGTATTTTTTCTGGAGGCCTCTTTTTTACATTAGAGTTGAGGGTTCACTCAATCCTAATGGGTGGGCATAACAGCTTTCAGACTGAGTTGCTGAGGATTGGGTTGCTGAGTAGGCTGTCCTCCGCAGGGATTGGTAAACATCACCTCATTACTGGTTCTTCCATCCACCGTTACTACTACATTTCCGGTGGTAGCGGCAGCGGGAACGGTAACACTGATACTGGTAGCAGACCAGGAGTTCACGGTGGCGGTTACCCCGCTAAAGAACTTGACGGTACTGGCCCCCGGAGTGTTCCCAAAACCGGTCCCGGTTATAAGTACTACTGTCCCGGCTGGGCCACAGGTGGGGGAGAGAGAAGAGATGACCGGGGGGGAGTGGTGGTGGGGGTAGGG
>JAPLGF010000173.1 GCA_026390275.1 Candidatus Atribacteria bacterium | reverse complement strand
GTTTCACCACCTTGACTCGACAAAAATTGAAGAATGCATTAATCTGTATCTGGGACATCGCCTTGCCTCCTCTGGGTTGGTTTTGCTCATACAAATACCTTATCCAGAAAAGCAAGCGGTGTCCATTTTTATTGGGATTATTGATCAACTATTTGGGAGAAGAACCTCTTTTTCTAATCCAAATGTTTTCAGAAGTGCATCCGCAACCGGGAACCATTCGGTACATTTGCCTATTCTTTTATCCATTTCTCGTTCCAAAACAGTTGCCAGGTTATCCACAACAATGACCGAATCGGTCTTGAGACCCATTTGTTTGCCAAGGTCACTATTCTTTGGCACATAAACTCTGGTTGGTCCGGTTCTTCCCAGGTTAGAAGTTATCAACGCGACAATCTTCTGGCTGAGTCCAGTCTCTATATCGGCTTGCACTACCAGAGCGGGTCGTTTTTTATATGTGATAAAGTCGGAATTTGGAAACCGAACAAGGATGACATCGCCGCGACTACAATTCATCGTATAGCTCCATTCCAGGTGCATCCCAATCTTTTTCGAATACGCTTAGTCGTAAACGAGTTTCTTTAGCCTGTTCACGAGTCCATCCAAGGTTCTCAACGAGCATACTTTTCACTCCAGTAGAAAAGGTGACAACTGCATCACGATTTGATTGTTCAATCGACCATGGATCGAACATTGAGGTCATATTTGTTGGGAAATAAGGATATGAAGCTTTAAGCTGCATAGGTAAAAAATCTGAGGCTTTTATGTTTGAGGTTCCTGGGAATTCGTACCATAAACCACTGGATAAGGCAGGCAGTATTTGTTTGATTGTAATTCGATCGACAGTATAGATGCTATTCACCAACAAACCTCCTTTCCAATTCCCCTTCTATCATTTTGAAGAACCAATCATGGGTTAGTTCGTGAGCTGAATCAATCCACCCTGAAAAGCCTTCAGGCAACATGGGTAAATCATCTCCAGCAGACTCGACTGTTGTCTCCCAGATCAAAGCCGGAATATTTTCTTTTTGCCCGGTTGCGAACCGAAGGTTAATCATTCCCCTCGGTTTCCCAGTTCTAAATGAAAAATGAGAAATAAACCTATTGGGTTTATCCTCAACTTTCTGGTCATTAAACAAGTTGGTCGGTAAAGAGATATTTAGTTTCAGCTTATCACTCAAAAAGATAATGATATTTTCCATGTTATAGTTAAAATCCACTGCGTCAATATAACGCAAGATGATATTAGTGATCTTTAGTTCTTCCACTTTTGGGTGTGCATCGTAGAGTTTCTGTATGGCAGACAATACACGTGATCTAAAGTCCTGCCATATATAGTCGGCAGTCGAGTTTATAGTGAAGACACCAGGTCCGATTTGAACTAACGGCCAAGAGTTTGCTGCGACCCGGAATCGATGCTGGACGACATGACCTACCATCTCATCGGGAATGTTGGCAGACGGTAGTTGCTCGAGTTCGGGATAATCGGTACGAATTCGATCGAAAAGTCGTCCTAATAAAAATTTATAATGGGGATCAACCTGATGACCGGGTGCAGTACCTTGTAATTGCCATCGAACTTCCATAATTACTTCGACAAGTGGCTTGTTTTTTAGTTCTTTTATCATGTTTTTGCCTCACTTTTTATTTTATTTATTTACTTGCTTCATGCAATGCTTCTACAGGATCTCGTAGAACCTTGCTGCCATGATCTCAAGCTTGGTGTGGTTGACCTTGGCTATAAAGATTGTGAATACGCACCAGCTCGGTGTGGATGTCTGAAAGGCTCACAGCAAATTGCTGGTCATGGGCGTAAGCAAGGCGAATACGGGGCGATTCGACCAGGAGTAGAAATTTTTCCGTATCATCAGGAATTACATATTAAAGTGTACCCCTTTGTCAAGACAAAATTCAATGAAATTTAAGGTGATAAACTCCGGTTTGATTTTAAGATATTTATTGATATAAATCCCTGATTTTTCATTTTTGATTATTGGTTTTAAAACAATTTTATTAAAAATCATTAGTACACATCTGCTTCCCACCGAGATATACCTCAGCTGGTGTCATATTCTGGAGAGATTGGTGAGATCTCTCCTCATTATAGTGGATACTAATTCTACACCCAGCTTGTTTCAGGGTAGAAGTGAATTCTTCACTGGTAAACTGTACTCCCTGGTCGGTATTGAAGATCTCCGGACCGGATCGCTCCAGAGCTCCTTCTAAGGCAACCAAACAGAAACTGGTTTCCCAGGTATTTGAAAGTTGAAAAGAGACCACATATCGACTGTACCAGTCCATGATGGCAACCAGATACCAAAAACCCTGATGCATACGGATATAGGTGATATCTGCTGCCCAGACTTGGTTTGAATGACTGGGGATAATATTCCTTAATAAATAGGGATAGATGACCTGCTCAGTTTGGTTGGTACTCAATCTGGGTTTGGGATAAATAGCCTCAATCCCCATCTCCTTCATGAGACGACTCACTCGTTTATGATTCACCTGGTATTTTTTTTGGTTGAGGGCATAAGTCATCCGCCGGACTCCATAATAGGGAGTCCGAGGGTATTGTTCATCAATCAGATTCATCAAAAGGAGATCCTCCTCCCTCACCGGAACCGGTTGGTAGTAATATCCGGAACGGGAAAGTCCTAATAACTCACACTGCCTATAAAGGGGAATATCAGGATAGTTTGGATCAATCAATGGTCTTTTATCTTTCACCGAGTAATCCAGATTTTTTTTTCACCCAATCCAGCTCCACTTTGAGCTGTCCGATCTGTCGGTGTTTGGCAACTCAAATATCCAGCATTGGGCAAGTTAAAATTCCACCACCCCTGGATGAGCCATTGGTTTAGAATCGAGTGTTCCAGACGAAAGCGTTTTCCAACCCATAAACAAAAATGTTTGTTTTGGATCAACCGTTCGATA
>JAPLGF010000144.1 GCA_026390275.1 Candidatus Atribacteria bacterium | reverse complement strand
TCCAGGAAGTGGGGACATCCCACACCAACGACTGGAACATGGCAAAAACATCGGAGCTCTTTTGGGGTTCATAGGTCAGGTATGATCCCGGCGCATGGAGAACTCCCGGGGGAACATCCCATCCCGTACCGGGTCGGAGTTTGTATGCCGTGGAATGATAGAGGATCCCGTTGTCCCCCTTATCCCAGTCTTCTAAACATTTCCTGATATCGTCTTTGGTGGTTCCGGGATTCAAACCAAAAAAGGTGTAGGGGAACCATCCGGAATGGTTATTGAGCTGGGATGGGAAATAGTATGATTCCGGTTTTCCCAAAAAACCAACCCTGGCAGCCATAGCATCGTTATGATGAACATGATGGGGAAGAGGTTCCATGTTATCAAAAAACTTGCTGAACATCATCCATCCCCCCAACTTCTTCATCACCTCCGGTCCCAGAAGGACATCGCCCATGGCGCTGATGGCATCCTTGAGAAGTACTTTCTCTTCCCGGGCTCCGTCTTTCCAGTAGATATAACTTAAGCCTTCATCCGGAAGGGTCTCCGGACCATTATCGGCTCTGGTGGTAGAAGCAAACCACCGCTCATCAATGCCGCCCCGGTGGGCACCAAAGCCATAGTAATCATCGGGGTGGAGTTTAAGCCGTTTCCCCGGAATGCAAAACGATCTTGGGACCCAGTTCGGGAAGAGACGAAACACTCCCTCTCCCTGTTCCAGCGCTTGATTCAAAACATGGACTGGATTACTCATACCCGTTCCCTCTTTTCCTTATTATTGATAACCAAAAAAAACGGTTTGGAACAAAAAATCGCTATCATTGTATCACTTTTCCCCCTCTTATCTTTCCCCCAGACCCCCATGCCAGGATACCACCCTGGCCCCACCTGTCTGCGTGCCACGCACAGGCAGATCAAGGGATGAAAACTTGGTGATAATAGTGCCTGGGAAAAATTGAAGTACCAAGAAAAAGGGGAAGATGGTCTCCCATCTTCCCCTTTTTCTTGATTATTAGAAGCTCTTTTCTGCCTTGTCGAGGTTATCTTTGGTGATGACTGCGGGCTCAATCAATACCATGGGTTTCTCCGGAATCTTCCCTTCCCTCACATTTCCCGCTAAGATTTCAAAGGCAGTGGAGGCCTGCTTACCCGGGAATTGTTCAATGGTGGCATCCAGAATCCCATCACTGATGGATTTCAGGGCATCAGTGAGGGCGTCAAAACCGATGGTGATGACGTCCTTCACATTCACTTTTCCACTGGCCTGCATGGCTTCTAAAGCACCCAGGATCATTTCATCGTTGGCACCAAATACCGCATCGATCTGCGGGGTACCCATGATGAAGTCTTCCATGACTTTCATCCCATCTTCCCGGCGGAAGTTGGCTGCCTGGGTCTTCACGGTGATGTTCGGATACTGTTTCATGACTTCCTGGAAACCAGCGCTCCGGTCGATGGCCGGGCCGGCACCGGGCTGACCGTACAGTTCGATGACCACTCCCTTCGGCTCATTGTATTTTTTCTTCAGTCCTTCCACGATGAATTCCGCTGCTTTTTTACCGCCGGTGACGTTATCGGCACCCACGTGAGCCAATACTTTCACCGCCACCCCTTCCTTCAATCTGCGGTCCACGGTCACTACCGGGATGTTTGCTTTATTCAATGCTTCCACCGCCGGGACCACCGCTTCCACTTCGATCGGGACCAGTAAAACACCATCCACTTTTTTCACGATCATATCTTCGATGATAGAAACCTGCCGGGAAACTTCATTGTTCGCTTCCAGTGAAATAACCTTAATCCCCAATTGGGCAGCTTTGTCTTTGACTGCCTGTTCCAGGAAAGCAAACCAGGCCATAGAAAGCGACGGGAAGGACAGACCCATGGTAAAATCCTTGGCCAATGCCAGCGAACTGAACATCATCGCCAGGGTCAAAAACACCATCACCACCAGCAAACCGATCTTTTTCATACTCATACCATCTTCCTCCTTATAATGATTGTCTCATTCCCCAATTTTAAAACACCGAATGAGCTTTCCTCCCTTGATGAAAAATTGGTCTATTTTTTTTTCTCTCACCACCTCCTTTTTAACCATACCAGGAATAGACCAACCGTACCAGGAGCTGGTATGGTGGTCTATTGCATCTGGAAACGGCGTTTCATCCGGTCCATCAGAACAGCGAGAATGACAATTGACCCCTTCACCATCATTTGCCAGTAGGGTTGTACACCGAGGAGATTGAGTCCGTTGGAAATCACACCGATCAGGAGGGCACCCACCAGCGTACCGTACACTCCTCCTTCCCCACCCATCATACTGGTTCCCCCGATGACGACACTGGCGATCACATCGAGCTCATATCCGGTCCCGGCCACCAGCTCTCCCGAATTTAAACGGGAAGTGAGAATGAGGGCACTGAGCCCGGAGAGGACTCCGAGAATCGTATAGGTAACGATCTTCACCCGGTCGACCATGATCCCGGAGAGGAGAGCCGCTTCCTGGTTTCCGCCAATGGCATAGACGTATCGACCGAATACCGTCCGTTTTAAAACAATCCCGGCAATGATCACGCACCCTAAGAAAAGAATGACCGGGAAAGGAATCGGACCCACCATCCCGGCACCGAGGAAACGGAAGGCGGGACTCATTCCAGAAATCGGTTTCCCCTGGGCAATGAGCAGAGTCGCTCCCCGAAAAATACTCATGGTCCCCAGGGTGACGATAAAGGGGTGAATCTCGCCCTTGGTGGAGACAAAACCGTTAAAATACCCGATCCCGGCACCGACGAGCAGGGGAATAATCAAACTGAGAAAAAAGTTCCCTCCCCATTTCACCTGGAAGCCAGCCGCGATGATTCCGGAAAAGGCAACGATCGAACCCACCGAGAGATCGATTAAACCCAGAAGGATGACAAAGGTCATTCCCACCGCCATCACGCCGATGATTGACACCTGCCGGATGACATTGATGATATTGAGAGGATTAAAAAAGACGGGGTTGAGGATTCCAAAAACCACACAGACGATAAAAAATACCAAAAGAATACCGATTTTATCCCAGAAAACAAAAAATTTGTGAACTAAACCGGTATCTTTGGTTTCAGCGAGAGAGTCCATTTCGATTGTTCCCTCCTATAGCCAGCCGTAATACTTCCTCCTGGTTTGCTCGGTCCCGGCTCAGTTCACCGG
>JAPLGF010000096.1 GCA_026390275.1 Candidatus Atribacteria bacterium | reverse complement strand
GCTGCCAGAGGGTTTCCTCAAGCATTTACTATCGGATGATCCCGGCCGAAAGAGGCGGCCAGTAGATCAGGAATGCCTTCCCCAGTAAACTCGAACGGGGAACATACCCCCAGAAGCGGCTGTCGTCGCTATTTTGACTGTTATCTCCTAAGACAAAATAGGACCCCTCAGGAACAGTATTCTCCCCCTGCCCATAAGCTCCCACCCCATAATAGGTCCGATGGAATCGTTCCTCTTGCAAGGGGGACCCATTCACGAAGATCATTCCGTTTTCAATCTTCATCCGATCTCCCGGTAATCCGGCAATGCGCTTGATCAATTTTTTGTGTTTAAACCGGAAAACGACCTCATCACCGCGTTGCGGTTCGGTGATACGGTAATAGAACTTGGCCACCAGGACCCGCTCTCCGGGAACGAGGGTGGGTTTCATGGAACCAGAAGGAATATAAAAACCTTCCACCAAAAAGGAGCGAACAAGCAGGGCAATAACCACCGCCCAGATAACAGTTTGCACCAGTTCCCACAATGCAGTATTCTTAGACTTTGCGCTTTTCTTCGATTCGGGATTCCTTGGCACTCTTCCCTCGGACGGACGGTCATGGGTCGACGCACTTCGGAGCCCCGTAGAGCAATAATCAACCCTTCAAATCTCTGAACACGTTCTTTTTCTCCTTCCACCACTTTTAAATGAACCCGAACCACCTGTCCCGGTTCGAGATCGGGAACCTCTTTCATATAAGACGATTCCACTGCTCGTAAGAGTCTTGCTTTATCCATGCCTGACCTCCTCCTGGCTGCCTTCTGACCCAGTCACCATTCCTCATCAAAAGCACCAAAGAATAATCTCGGAAAAAGACGGTTTATACTATACCATTCCCCCTACCCTTTGACAACTCCTCCCGGTGGTGAACTGGCAGAATGAAGAAGATCCGGTCGGATTTCCCTGGTTTTTTCCATCGCCCTCTCCCTTCTCCACTGATCGATCCGGGCGTGATCACCACTGGTCAGCACCTCCGGGACGGAACACCCCCGAAATATCCGGGGACGGGTATACTGGGGAGGACCGAGAATTTCATCACAAAACGAATCAAGTTGAATGGACTCCTCCGCCCCCAACACCCCGGGAACCAGGCGACAGATGGCCTCGGTCACCACCATGGCAGGGAGTTCTCCGCCGGAGAGGATATAATCACCGACCGATATCTCCTCACCCTGGCAGAGCCCCATCACCCGTTCATCAATCCCCTGATAACGCCCGCAAACCATCACAAGATGACCGCTGTGGGAAAGCTCGCGGGCTTGTCTCTGATCCAAGACCTTCCCCTGCGGGCTGGTGACGAGCACTCGGGGATGACTCCTGGTGTACCCTTTGATGAACTCGATCGCCCGGACTATTGGTTCTGGTTTCAGAACCATGCCCGGTCCTCCTCCAAACGGGTAATCATCCACCGTTCGATAACGATCCGAGGTAAAAGCCCGCTGGTGATGAGCCTTGATGACGATGAGTCCTCT
>JAPLGF010000139.1 GCA_026390275.1 Candidatus Atribacteria bacterium | reverse complement strand
GTGAAAACGTTTAGAATGAGATGAATAAAAATGATGGAACGCTGTATGGTGCTGACCAGATTCAAATTCTAGAGGGCCTGGAAGCAGTTCGGAGAAGGCCTTCAATGTATATAGGGAATACCGCGCTGGAAGGGCTTCATCACCTGGTCTTTGAAGTGGTTGACAACAGCATTGATGAAGCGTTGATGGGATATTGTGATGAAATTAAGGTTTTTTATTCACCTGGATGGAAGCGTTTCCGTCTCCGACAATGGTCGAGGAATTCCGGTGGGTTTTCACCAGAAAGCGGGACGTTCGGCGGTGGAAGTGGTTCTCACCAAGCTCCATGCGGGTGGAAAATTTGACCGGGGAGCGTATAAAATTTCCGGTGGTCTTCATGGAGTAGGGGTATCGGTGGTCAACGCGCTTTCGGAGTGGCTGGAGGTGCAAATCCATCAGCAGGGGAAGATCTGGAAGCAGAGGTACGAGCGGGGCAAACCGGTCAACGAATTAACCGAGGATGGTTCCTCTGATCACACCGGGACTACCGTCTGTTTTCAACCCGATTCGCTCATCTTTCCGGAAGTAGAGTTCCACTTTGATATCATCGCCCAAAGATTAAAAGAGCTGGCTTTTCTCAATGAAGGACTGCGGATTTGTCTGCAGGACGAACGGACCGGGAATGAAAAAGAGTACTGTTTTCATGGTGGAATCAAGGCCCTGGCTGCCTATCTCAACCGGGGGAAAAATGTCATCCACCAGGAACCCATCTATTTAAAAGGGGAAAAAGATGGGGTCAAGGCAGAAGTGGCGATTCAGTATAACGATGGTTACTTAGAGAATATTCTTTCTTTTACCAACAACATCAACACCATGGAGGGAGGGACTCACCTTTCTGGTTTCAAGCAGGCTCTCACCCGGGTAATGACCGAATACATCGAACGGTATCAGCGGGTAAAGGAAAAGGAAGAGATGCCCACCGGGAACGACATCCGGGAAGGACTCACTGCGGTGGTGAGCGTCCTGGTTCCCGAGCCGCAGTTTGAGGGGCAGACCAAGACCAAACTGGGAAACCCGGAAGTAAAAACCATTGTTGAAGAATTGACTTACTCCAGCCTCTATAGTTTTTTCGAAGAAAACCCGGAGATGGCTCGGGCCATCTGCGAGAAAGTGATTCAGGCTGCTCGGGCTCGGGAAGCCGCCAAGAAAGCGAGAGAGCTGGTTCGAAAAAAAAACAGCATCGATTCTGCCAGCCTGCCGGGAAAGCTGGCTGACAGTTCGGAACGGGATCCCAAGGAATCGGAGATCTTCATCGTAGAAGGGGATTCTGCTGGTGGCTCCGCCAAACAAGGGCGGAACCGTCGCTTTCAGGCCATCCTTCCTCTGCGGGGAAAAATTCTGAATGTTGAGAAAGCCAACTTGCACAAAATCCTCTCCAGCGTGGAAATCCGGAACATTGTTGCCGCCGTTGGTTGTGGGATTGGTTTTGACTTTTTCTTAGAGAAACTTCGGTATTACAAAGTCATCATCATGACCGATGCGGACGTAGACGGGGCCCATATCCGGACCCTTCTCCTCACCTTTTTCTACCGGTATATGCGTCCGCTCATCGAGGCGGGACACACCTTCATCGCCATGCCCCCCTTGTACCGGGTGAGAGACAGCAAGGAAGACCACTATGCCTACAGTGATTCAGAACTGGAAGGTGTTTTGAAACAACAGAAGGGGAAAAAATACTCCATTCAGCGCTATAAGGGGTTGGGGGAAATGAATCCCGAACAGCTTTGGGAGACGGCCATGAATCCGGAGACGCGAACCCTCAAGGTGGTCACCATTGAGGATGCTATTGAAGCGGAAGAGATTTTCAGCATTCTGATGGGTGATGCAGTGGAGCCTCGCCGGGAATTCATCCACGAACACGCCCCGGAAGTCGTCAATCTGGATATCTAAATTCCTTTCCAACATTTAGAACCTCCCCCTTTGGCCCAAGGGGATCAAAGGGGGATTCGATTTTCCTCGTGACCCGGTTCCGTCCCCTTGCCCCTCCCCTCAAGGGTAGGAAATGAAAGAGACCGGGTGGAGAAACATGGAAGTGAAATAGTTTGATTTTATAGTAAACGGAGGATATCGATGCCTGAAGAGAATATCGGGAGAATCATCCCGGTGGATATTAAAAATGAGATGAAAGAAGCGTACTTGAGTTACGCCATGAGTGTGATCGCGGGTCGGGCGCTTCCGGATGTGCGGGATGGATTGAAGCCGGTGCAGCGCCGGATCCTTTTTGGCATGAACGAATTAAATCTCCGGCATAGCCAGGCTCATAAAAAGAGTGCCCGGGTGGTCGGGGATGTTCTGGGGAAATATCATCCCCACGGGGACATGGCGGTTTATGATGCTCTGGTTCGGATGGCCCAGGACTTTACTTACCGCTATCGGCTGGTGGATGGGCATGGCAACTTTGGCTCTATCGACGGTGATCCCCCGGCTGCCATGCGGTACACCGAGGTGCGGATGGCAGAAATTTCCGAAGAAATGCTCCTCGATATTGAAAAAAACACCGTTAATTTTATCCCGAACTTTGATGAGTCCCTGCAGGAACCGACGGTTCTTCCGGCCATTTTTCCCCAACTCTTAATCAATGGGGCGTCCGGGATCGCCGTAGGGATGGCCACCAATATTCCTCCCCATAACCTTTCAGAGCTCGTCGATGCCACCGTGTATCTGATCGATAACCCCCAGGCGACCTGGAAAGACCTCCTGGAACTCATGCCCGGCCCGGACTTTCCCACCCGCGGAAAAATTGTGGGGACGGAAGGAATTGCCGATTATTTCCGTGATGGCCGGGGGAAGGTCGTCATTCGGGGAGAAGCCCTCATCGAAGAGATAGGGAAGAACCGAAAAGGGGTTATCATCCGGGAGATTCCCTACCAGGTGAATAAAGCCACCCTGGTGGAAAACATTGCCCGGCTCATCCAGGACAAAAAGCTGTTTGATGTCGCCGAGGTGCGGGATGAATCAGACCGGGAGGGCATCCGGATCGTCCTGGAACTGAAGAAGACAGCTACCAACCCGCTTTTCGTTTTGAATTATCTTTACCGACATACCGCTCTGCAGACCAGCTTTGGGGTGATCCTTCTTTCGCTGGTGAATGGTCGTCCGGAAACGAAAGGAGTCGCGGAAGTCATTCGTCACTTCATCGATTTCCGCCGGGAGGTCGTCACTCGCCGGAGCCGGTTTGAACTCAAGGATGCGGAAGACAAGGTCCACGTTTTGGAAGGGTTTCTGAAGGCCCTGGATATGATCGATTCAGTGATCCAGACCATCCGGTCTTCCCGGAATGTGCCAGAGGCCAAACAACGCCTCATCAAAGAGCTCACCTTTACCGACATTCAAGCCCAGGCCATCCTGGAGATGCGTCTGCAACGTTTGGTCGCCCTGGAACGGGAAAAGATCCTGGAAGAATACCGCGAACTTCAGAAGAAAATCGCCGAACTCCAGGACATTCTGGAGAATGAAAAAAGTTTAATGCGGGTGATTAAAAAAGAACTCGCAGAAATCAAGCGAAAGTACGGTGATGCCCGACGAACCCAGATTATCGAACAGGAAGGGGACCTCGAAGAGATCGATTTGGTGCAAGAAGAAGACATCGTGATCACCCTGACTCGGGATGGATACGTCAAGCGAGTTTCTCTTTCTATCTACCGCCGGCAAGGGCGGGGAGGAAAGGGAGTGACCGGCATCACCACCAAAGAAGAAGACTTTGTCAGTCAGATTGCAGCAGCGACCACGCTCCACAAGGTCCTGTTTTTCACCAGCAAGGGGAGAGTGTTTCAATTTCCGGCCTATAAATTAGCCGAAATGCAACGCCAGTCCAAGGGGATACATCTGGTGAATCTTCTCCAACTCGAAGAAGGAGAACGGGTGATCACCTTCATTCC
>JAPLGF010000090.1 GCA_026390275.1 Candidatus Atribacteria bacterium | reverse complement strand
AAAACCCGAAAACGATTCTCCCCCTTTATCTCCAGGAGCTTGGCAATTTCCCGGAATTCTCGAGCTATCTCCTGATTCTTTATTTTCCCTCACCTCCTCGAAAAATGATGTGGAGTCGTTGAGTTGGAAATAATAAAACGTCTTAAAATGTCATTACCAGCCCTCGTTTTTTGAGGGCGGGGCAATCTCATCTTGGAACTCCTCTCGGTTCTCCGAAATATATGCTAACAGGATGAGCGTATGAAGACGAGAACATTACTTCAAATTGTCGTCATTATTTTTCTCTTGATGGTGGGATTTTCCGCGACAGAAGTGGCGAAGGCCCGGCGGGGTGATATCCTGCCGGAGTTGAACCGTTTGTACCAAAAGAAGGATTTTCAGCAAGTACTGGATCGTCTGGCTGCTCATCCCGAGGTCTGGAATGCTCATCCCGATGAGTCGTCCCTGCTCCAGCTCCTCTCTCTTTTGAAACTGGGAAAATTGACCGATGCCTGGGATGTGCTCCATCAAAAGGTTCAGGAAAAAAACATCACCATCCCGGATCACCTGATTGCCATCTATCTCGATGCTCTCCTGGAAAAAAAGGTGGTTCCAGAAGCCGAGAGGGCACTGGTTCTCTTTCGCACCATTTCCCCCAATTCCCCTCTCCTTGCTTTTCAGAGTGGGGAATTGGGGGAAATGGTGCTCCAGGAAAAACAGTATTCTCGAGCGGTACCATATTTCACCGGAGTTCTATCCGGTACCAAAGATGAAAACCTCCGGTTAACCGCCTCGCTGGGAATCGTTCGTTCACTCACCGGACAGGGGAAATACCTGGAAGCAGCGCTCTTCCTGAAAAAATCATTTGTTCAATTTGCCTCCCTCACCACCAGTAAGACCCGGGGACTCCTTTCGCCCCTGTTGAAAAATCTCTACCCGCTGGATTTTCCCAACCCGTTACGTCTGGATCTGGCCGGATGGCTTTCCCGGGTGGGGTACCGGAAGGAAGCGAGATCATTTCTGGATTCAGTGGAAAGTGAAGGATTGACCCTCGATCAGTTCAAAGAGATAGCACTTCTCCGGATCAAGCTGGCGCTTTCGGATAATGATATTGAAGGAGCGGAACAAGGGCTCTCCGAAAGTCTTCCCCTGCAGAGCACCCCCGATTTTCTCTTTTACCGGGGAGTGGTCGATCAGAGGAAAGGTTGGTATGCCGATGCCATTCAAAGCTATCAGCAACTCCTTTCGATGTATCCCCAGAATGAGTATCTCCTGAACACGCTTCGCAATCTAGCCTTTTGTTACCGGGTCTCAGGGAATGATGCCGGTTACACCGATACCCTCCAAAAAACCGGCACCCTTTTCCCCGATCAGACTGAGGTGTGGTGGAATCTCTTCTGGTTCTTTTATCAGAAAAATGATTACTCTTCTGGGGGACCGGTTTTAGACCGGCTGGAACAGATCGAGAGTGAACGGAACCGTTCCCTTTTCTGGCGATATAAAATTGACCAGACGCCCCATCGTTTCGACTATTTGAAGAAAATCATCGCTTCCCCAAATCGGGATTACTACTTTGTACGGGCGTGGCAGGAATGCAAAATAAACCACCTTTCACTCCCTACTGCCAACACTCTCTTCCCTCCCCGGGATTATTCATCCCACATTTCAGACGGACAGCTGAAAGAACCAGCGCACTGGACGAAATATCTCCTTTTTCGTCAGTACGATTGCCCGGCCAATGCCGAATTCGAACTGAGGGAGTTCCGTCGTGAGAACCCGCATTCTCCCGATCTCCTGCTGGAATTCAGCCGGTTCTATGCTTCCACCAAGAAATACCAGCAGAGCATTCTTCATGCCATCTATTTCCAGGCGAACCAACCGGATGCCACCCAGTACCGAAATGTGTGGAAGAAGGTCTACCCCATCTTTTTCTTAAAAGAAATCGAAACCTGGGGAAAAAAATATGCGGTGGATCCCTATCTTATCCTCTCGCTCATTCGCACGGAAAGTACCTTTGCCCCGGAGGATGTCTCCACTTCCGGAGCCATCGGGCTCATGCAGATCATGCCAGCAACGGCCCTGTGGATGGTGGAAACAAAAAAAAGTGAGGTGGTTCCCTTAGAACAGTGGGATCCTCAGCTTCTTCGCCAACCGGAGATCAACCTCCGTCTGGGGGTCGATTACTTTGGCTACCTGATGAAGTATTTTACCGGGAAACTCTGCCCGGCCATTTGTGCTTACAACGGCGGACCGGACAGAGTCAAAACGTGGCTTCAGGAACGGAAAACTGATGATTTCGATGTCTTTATCGAAGAAATACCCTATCTGGAAACCAAAAACTATATTAAGAAAGTCATGACTTTTTACTTCCACTACTCCCTGATTTACCGGGGCCGGTTCCCACTCACCCCATGTATTTTTTGAACTGATCGAGTTCTTTCTCCCCTTCCAGGATTCCGAGCTCCAG
>JAPLGF010000213.1 GCA_026390275.1 Candidatus Atribacteria bacterium | reverse complement strand
AGTCATTGCTCTCATTGTTTCTTTTTATTCCCCACCACATGAAAGCATAGTAGCCGGAGGAGTCATGGAAAAATGGCCAGTTCGGATAGTAGTCTTTATCCTGAGGGATGTATGGGAGGGCTGATGTTTGGATCCAATTTGAAGAAATTAATTGTTTTCCATCCCAGTTTCCCTGGCGGACATACAGCCGTCCAAATTTAGCAAAATCAATGGCTCGATCATTGATACCACATTCCATCTTCTCAAATTGATGTTCCGTACTATCAATACTCCAGGACCCATCAAACTCCATTCCCAGGGGGTTCCAGATTTTTTCCTGGAGATACTGAGTGACCGGCCGCTTGGTGGCTCGTTCCAGGATGATACCGAGCAGTTGAGGATGATATTTATTGTAGAGGTAGTGTTTTCCGGGCTCTTCTTCTATACGGGCTCGTTCCAGGGCTGCTTTTCGTAGATTCGGGTCATAGTAGGAAATGATGTCATCAGGCGGTTCTCGAAAACCAAAACCGGAGGACATGTGGAGTAAATCACTTATTTTGACATCCGAAAACCGGCTATCCCGTACTTTTAGTTCCGGAAGGTAGTCGGTGATGGGATCGTTGACCGAGTGGATATATCCCTCGTCGATGGCTAGGCCTATAAGAGCAGAGGTAAAGGATTTCGCCACCGAGAAAGAAGTGACGATGGAATCACGACTGCATCCGTTGTAATATTTTTCAAATAAAACCTTGTCCCGGTGAATAACTATAAAGGCCTGGGTTTTTGTTCGTTCCAAAAATTGGTCGAGATCTCCTACCTTTTGGTTTTTCGTATACTCGATATCGGAAAAAATACTTCTGATCATTTCTTCTGAATCGTTCTTTGGGAAAGAAAAAAATGATGGGGCTGCAGTCAACTTATGAATGGGAAAGACCTTGTAATGATTAACCTTTGCCGGGCCCCAGCGGATGATTCTTCCCCAGATGGTGTCCGTAGAACGACCGGCGAAGATGAGAAGAGCGACAACAATAATAAAAAAAATCCCGATTACTTTTAATGTACGTTTTCTCATATTCCCCCCCCCCTCTCTTCCTGGCAACAGAATATGGAAAAATAAAAAGACAACCATGCCAGTTCCTGACGCCATCAAAGGATGAAAAGCTGAGATTGCCACCCCCTCAAAAGACGAGGGCTCGCAATGACAGGATTGAGTTATTCTTTTTCTTAAACTATTCACGACTCGCGGTATTTTCCGGAGAGTGAAGTCTCCGTCATTTTTGCCGATTTTCAATCCCAGTAAGGTCATATTCAATTTCTGGAGGAAGGTACATGATGACGATTCACCGAAAATGGATCGGAGTAATTGTGGTACTGGTACTCCTTTGGGTCAGTATTCCCGGTTGGTGTACGGTTGATTCCAAAGAGAGTGAGGAGACGATTCGTATTGCTCTTCTCCAGATCGGGCCCCGGGTGGGGGATGTCCAGTACAACCACCGGCTTATCGAGGCAGGGATTGAAAAGGCTGCTGAGGTGGGGGCCGACTGGGTGATCTCTCCGGAGCTGGCAGAGAGCGGTTTTGAATTTGTCAAGGAAATCGGAACGGGTTGGATTGAACCTTTTCCCACCTTTTGGGTGAAAAAGTTGATACTGATGGCAAAGAAGAAAGAAGTATGTCTTGCCATCGGGTTACCGGAAAAAGAAGCGGTAAAAGGCACGTTGTACAATAGCATGGTGGTGATTGATAAAGAAGGAACTCTCCTGGGAACCTATCGCAAGATCAAGGTAGTGAAACAGGCCGAAGCGGAACAATGGGCCACTCCCGGAGATGAAACCCGGGTTTTCACCCTCGACGGCATGAAAGTAGGTTTTTTGATTTGCGCCGATTCCTACTGGCCGGAAATTGCCGCCCGTTACCAAGATAAAGTGGATATTCTTTTATCCGGTGCCAACTGGCCTCCCGGGGAATGCGGTCCCAGTGGAGAATGGGAGACCCGTTCAAAGGAAACCGGTCTATCCCTCATTGTCTGTAATCGTACCGGCAAAGAACGGGTGATGGATTTTACCAAAGGGGAGAGCGTGGTGGTCAAGGGAGGCGTACGTCTCTATGCCTTTCAAACACCCGATTCCACCGTTTTCATCGTTGATTGGGATCCCCGGAACGACACTTTTTTGGCGCAGGGAAATCTGAACATTGATCCCCTGGCTGTCTGGAAAATACGTTGAAAAGATGTGGAATTGGGGAATTGAAAAAGGCATCCTCCCCGGCACTTCGTGCCACATCTCTTATTAGGGTCCGGGTTGTCTCGTGATATGGTGGTTTTTATTACTCTGGTATCGCGGAATCACTTCTCAATCCCTAAGCTTTTTCTCATTATTGGCAGGTCAGCTTCCAGCTGGCCAAGGTTGAAGATCAGGTCAAGGGAGACAGCTTCGTACTCTTCGCCTTTGCGGGGACCATCTTCAATGATTTGCCAGAGTTTGTAAGCGACATGGTACTGATTGGGACCGACTTCATCAGCGTTGGCAATGACCTCGACCCGGCCGAACTTATGGAATGCCCGCAGATGCTGGGGGTAGAGGGCTCGGTATTCGGCGAGAATGTCCTGCCTCCGTTGCTCTTCGTTCATGGTAGGCGCGGGAGAGGGGGTGGCTTCGGGGGTGGGCGTTTCCTCGACGACAAATTCTTCCGGAGTCGGAATTGGTTCTGGGGTTGGTGTTTCCTCTGGTTCCGGTTTGGGAGTGATGATTGCTTTTCCGATGGCAGTGGCCAGGGTTTTTCCCGTTTTGGCATCCTTCATCTCAACCGAGATCCGGTATTGTCCTTCTTCGGAATACACGTGGGTGAGTGACACCTCTTCAGTTTTTTCCACCGTTCCGTCTCCGAGGTCCCAGCGATAGATGACCCCGGAGGGGGCATCTATCGTCTGAACGTACCAACCATATGCCTCGCCCACCGTCCCTTCCACCACTTTCGGCTGGAGCTCGAGAGACGCGATGGGAGTTCCTTTCGATACTACGGTGAGTCCCCCGATGTCGAGGATCAACCCCACCTGTTTCCAGGTTCCTTCCGGCATCGGAGCAATGGTTCCTTCGATCACTCCCTGTTGAATCGAGATAGCGCCGGCTGGAAGGTCATAAGGTTTGCCATCAATAACGATTTTCACCGGCATGTCCGGGGGAAGAGAGTAGAGGAGTGGCTGATCGTACATTCCTGACGGGGTGTGGATCACCCGCCCCTGGATCACTCCCTGGGGAATTTCATCCTCACCTTTTTCGATAGTCAGGGAATCAATGATGATCTCTATCCGGGGGACAAACCATTCGACCAGTTTTTCGTTCCCGGCAATCGCCGCGGGAACTAGTCTCTTCGCCTGGCTGAGGGCGCACTGTTCATCGACTTCTGGTATGGGAGTATATTTTACCTTTTCCAGAAGTGATTCCTGTTTCTGATACTGTATGCGAGTCAGATAAAGCTTTCCAAGATAATCGGTCCGATAGTAATACCCATTCTCATCAACTTCCTGGTTTTCCAACCGGGGAGCAGGGTATTCCGGCATCCCATTGGCATTGGTGATCGTTTGTTCCAGCATCTTCTCCACTCCGGCAATGGTATCCAACGAAAAGTAGTTACGGTTGGTGTACCCGGCAACAATGTCAAAAAGTTGCAGGACTTGTAGAAACCCGTCTTGATTTTCCGGGATGGACTGAATGGCCTGCAATAGAGACGGATCCACCTGATTCTGATGAACATCATCGACATTTTCCTGGTTGATCCGGGATTCATAGGGATCCGCCCGGTATTTTTCAAAGCTGGCTCCGGGATGAGAATCATTGCGGACATGGGCGGGAACTGTCATGTCCGCTAAGAGGTGCATGGTTTCTCCCAGGGAACGCCAGGCCGCAACGAAGAGCTTTTCTTTTTCTTGTCGATTGGTTGCGGAAAAGGCGGCGGACATAAAATTCCTTCCATTACTGATGGAATATCGGGAATGCAGGGCACCCCACCATTTCGCATCCATTCCCGGATTGTATCCCATATACATCCGACCCCATATTTCATCGATGTGATCGGTGAGGTATTCCTTTCCCTGGTTCGCTCCCATCGGGTCATAGAAATGACGAAGAGCCATGTAGCTTTCTGGCTCATCCGCCGAATATCCTCCTTCTATCACCCACTGATACCACTTGCCTTTTTTCGGTCCTTCCTGGATATCATTGAGCCAGGCTCCCGGCTTGGTCACGGCAATTCCGGTGAGCTCACTCCCGTTTATAAAATCGTATTGGCTGAGCAACGGATCCCCCTGGACTTTCTGCATAAAATTCTCGATGGCATACCGATTGATCGTTCGGTGCGGTCCCCCCGACATCTTCCGTTCTACCCCATCGTTATCGTAGGAGAAAACCGGGGTGGTCAGGATGAGGAACAGAAAAAGTATAAAAAGGACAGTAACCGGTCTTATGAATCGGTACTTTTTCATTCTTTTCTCCTCTTTCCATCAGTAATCAATGATGATTAATCATTCAGGTGACGAATAATCGTCTTAGGAATTGTAATACAAGGAGCTGAGCATTGTATATACTGGGGAAGAGAATTATTTGTACCGTGTTGTCGGGGGTCCTATCGACTCTTCCATTTCTTAGTCGCCCATTTTCAAGAACCGGCCACTCCTGATGCCAGTGATGGTCTCCTGGTCGATCTCCAACTGCCCGTTGACCAGAAGGTATTCGATTCCCTCCGCGTATTGCGCATAGTTCTGATACGTTGCTGTATCTTTAAGTTTCTTCAAATCCAGGATAGTGATGTCGGCATAATATCCCTGGGCAATCCTCCCTCTCTTTTTCATATGAAATCGTTCGGCCGGAAGTGAGGTCATGGAACGGATTGCCTGCTGCAGAGGGATGACCTGTTCATCCAGGGCGTATTTCCGGATTTTTCGGGGGAAGGCACCAAAGCTACGGGGATGTCCGGGTAGATTCGGAAAGAGAGCGGCAACATCGGTACTCATTGCAAAGCCATCGGATACCGTAAAAACATATTCCTTTTTCATGAATTCTTTCATATCATCTTCCCTCATAAAAAAGAAAATTCCAAAGGGAGTATCATCAGTTTCGGTAATCACTTCTATGTAGGCTTCAGCAAGAGATTTTCCCAGGGTTCGGGCTATCTCACCGAGCGATTTCCGGTTATAGGAAGGTCGGGAGGAGAACACCACGATGGAACTCACCTGTCCCTGGCTGATTTGAGCAAAGTATTGTTTTATGACCTCGATGATCTCGGTTTTTCCCTCGCCAGTTCGATATTCGGGTTTCACCCCAATACTGGTAAGATAGTTCTGTGGAAGAAAAATTTCCAAATTGGTGGAAAAGAAATCGTACGGATACTGATCCCCGGTGATATCGACTCCCTCCTCCCGAGCTTTATCAACCATTTCTAACAATTTGACGGCGGTGGCACCATGATACGGGGCAGTGATCTTCATGTGGGAGAAATGCACTGCTACCCCGCTGGCTTTGCCGATATTGATCGCCTCTTGGTACGCTTTCATTACTCCGATGTTCTCTGGTGCCAAACCTGACTCATCCCGAACATGGGTAACATAA
>JAPLGF010000150.1 GCA_026390275.1 Candidatus Atribacteria bacterium | reverse complement strand
AAGACCTGCAGGCCCTCTATACCGGTGGCACTGTTTTCCACTCCTTTCTCTCTGAAACCCCGGATCCGCAAACGGTGATGCTTTTCATCCGTCGTACCTTCGAAAAATATCCCATCCCCTACCTGACTGTTACCCCTACTTTCTCCGTCTGCCAGAATCACGGGTACATTTCCGGACGGGTCTTCCACTGCCCGGAGTGTGGAGCAGAAACCGAAGTGTATTCCCGGGTGGTGGGGTATTACCGCCCCGTCCAACGTTGGAATCAGGGTAAACGCGAAGAATTCCGGCAACGGCGGGAATACGCAGTGAACAACCTGTGAAAGAGTTGTGATTTCATGTTTCGAGGATGGCAGAAAGTCAGCTACATTGAGTATCCCGGAAAGATAGCCACCGTGCTCTTTACCGGAGGATGCAATTTCCGTTGCCCCTTTTGTTATAATGGAGGATTGGTTCTTCATCCCGATACCTACCCCCCGGTGGAAGAAGAGGAGGTGTTCCGCTTCTTGGACCAGAGAAAAGGATTGATCGATGCGGTGTGCGTCACCGGAGGCGAACCAATGCTTCATGCCCCCGCCCTTCTGCCTTTCTTAGAGAAAGTGAAAAATCGTGGTTTTCTGGTCAAAGTCGATACCAACGGGAGCAACTATCCTGAATTCCAACATTTCTCTCAATTCGGGTTGGTTGATCTCTGGGGGATTGATTATAAACTCCCCTTTTCTCAATATGCTCTGGTTGGTGGCAACCAATGGCAAAAAGACTGTCAACGGGTTTTTGAGAAAGCGCTTCTCACCCCTCACCAGACCGAAATCCGGACCACCATCTACCCTTCCTTTCACGATGAGAGGGTTCTTCAGGAAATGGCCGGGGAATGTTTCCCCGCCACCCATTGGTACTGGCAAAACTTCCTCCCCCAAAAAACCCTGAAGGAAGAAGCAAATAAGATACTCCCCTATCCCCCCTCGCTTCTCAGGGAATGGCAAAACCGGATTAATCAACAAATTGGAAGAGACCTGGTGGTCATTCGATCCCTTCAAACCGATAGGTAACCTTCAGCGAAGTGCTTCGATTTTCTTCTGCATATCAGCGGTCTGACCGGGATCGAGGGCTCCCGTGACCACATGGTGGGTCACCGATCCCTGTTCTGGAATCAACCTCACATTCCCGGCAGCTTTTTCGTGAGTATACCCTTCCGGGTCACAGGTCCCGGGCAGCAACAACCCAAAAGCCTCCCGATCCCGGTTGCGTATGATCCAGCGGGTGGCATGGTCCAGTTCATCCGGCCGATAGGAGACGTAATCTCCCGAACCATCAGGATGAACCTGGAGGAAATGGGTCCAGCCCTCAGAATCGGTCTTCGGTGACTTCAGATAGAGCACTACCTCCGGGAGGTAGGGATCTTCAGGACGAATCGTCTGTAGATATTCAGGATTGGTCTTGATGGTGTTGATAAACTTCACATAGTCCTGGCTCAAGGGGATATCCTTGGAATGAGCCGGGGTGTTTTCTCGAAGCTGGATAAACTCCGGCTTCCAATCCACTGGCTGGACCACATGTCCGTGATTGATCGGGCGAAAATTGATATGAGTCATATACATGTGTTCCATGGGATAACTGGAGAGATTATCGATTTTAATGGAAACGTCCATCAAGGCTGAGTTGTCATAGATTTTTACCACTGGATAAGCCCGGTAATAATGAGAAGCAAAAGCATCGTTGTATTGAAATTGACTGGTGAGCCCGATATACTGCCCCTTCTCATCCCGGCCAAAAAGAAGGCGAGCCTGATCGAAATCGGCATAGGGTAACTCGCCGTGAAGCGGGTGAGTATCGTCTTTCCCCGGGTTACCGGTCCTCAGTGCCCCGCAATGATACAAAAAGCCCCCGTAGGTATGGGCAATACCGTCAACATTTTTAGGCTCATCAAATTTCGATTTCATTTTAATATCTCGCCCGTAAAATACCGCCTCCCAGATTTGTTGTCCCTTATAGGGGAGGACGACAAGGTAGCCGAGTTGATTTTCCAATTTCACCGCATGGATACCACTCTCATAGATAAAGAGCGAGGCTTTTAAGACTCCCCACCTGACCAATTCCCGCTCTTTGACAGGGAACATTTCTTTTCCGATAACCATTTCACCGTTTAAAACCATATCTCACCTCGTAATTTCATAAAAATACCTTTAAAAATGAGAATACCGACCTCCATCCCCATGCCGTTTCCCGTATCAGAAAGGAGGTCGGTATGATAAACAAGCCAAAATTTCACGGTTTATCCGACGGTCTTGTCTCCCTTTTCCAATCTCTTCAGATATTCATCGACATTGGTCTTGTCAACCTTGACAATACCGGTGTCCATGCTTTCCAGTGGCACGTCTTTGGTCAGGTAGTCAAAGAGAGCCTTGACCGGTTGATATCCCTGGATATAAGGATTCTGGCTCAAAGAAGCATTGGTGGCTCCAGCTTTGATGTTGTCCAGCGTTTCCGGCATCAGGTCGTGACCGACTTGTTTGACCTTGCCAATCAGGTTGTACCGAATAATAGCCCGGCCGACAGCGGGAGTGGTAACAGCATCCAGGCTGGCAATCCCGGCGAGATCGGGATTGGCAACGATGGCATTTTCGATGGCGGCATAAGTAACCTGTTCGTCTCCCTTGGCATTGATAATACCCACAATTTCAATGCCGGGATACTCAGCCATTTTTTCTCTTACCCCTTTTTCCCGGTTTTGGGACCAGGGAGCTGCAGCATCACAGCTGGTGATGAGAACTTTCCCTTTCCCACCCAGGTATTCAGCTAAAAACTTGGCTTGAACCCGTCCTGATTCCACCGTATCCTGACCATAAAAAGCCACTCTTTTGGACGATGGTGAATCAGTATTGAAGGTCACAACCGGTATTCCAGCTTCCAAAGCTTTGGCGATAATCGGGTCAATCACTTCCGAACTGAGGGGAGCGATGGCCAATCCATCAACTTTTTTGGTGATATAGTTTTCGATGATCGATATTTGTTGATCGATATTCCAGTTGACCGGTCCATCGAGATAGGCTTTCACCCCAAACTCTTTGGCGGCAGCTTCCACCCCAGCTTTAATTGGTTGAGCGAAATTGATGGACACATCAAGATAAATAACCGGTATTTCGATGTCTTTCGGATCTTTCTTAATCGCTGCATTCGCTATTCCGGTGATGAGTACAGCCACCAGTAAAATCCCTAAAATAAC
>JAPLGF010000007.1 GCA_026390275.1 Candidatus Atribacteria bacterium | reverse complement strand
GACCCCAAAGGCATAATAAATGGGGTTGATTTCATGAGCCTGTGGGGTCTTGCAGATTTTCCAGGTTCACCGCACAATAATAACATAATGTACGAGATACCAAACCTCTACATTGAATTTTTGATTGATGATCTTCCCATTCCTGTTGCCCCATGGCGGTCGGTCCAGAATGGCCCTAACGCATTCGTCATTGAGTGCTTTATTGACGAGTTGGCACATGCGGCAGGAAAAGACCCTCTGGAGTTCCGTTTACAGCTCTTAAAAAACAATATGCGTGTCAGACGGGTGCTGGAAACAGCCGCTCAAAAGGCTGGCTGGGGAAAACCCTTGCCAAAGGGTCAGGGACGTGGAATTGCCCAACACTCCTGCTTTGGAACCTACGTAGCCCAGGTGGCGGACATCTCCGTGAATGAGAGCAATGGGAGGATTAAAGTCAACAAGGTTGTTGCTGCTGTTGATTGTGGCCCTGTTATTAATCCAGACACCATCAAGGCACAGATCGAGGGTGGTATTATTGCTTCATTAAGTACTACACTTAAGGAGAAGGTAGTGTTCTCAAACGGCGGGGTAAAGTCATCGAATTTTGATGACTACAAGATATTTAAAATGAGCGAAGTCCCTGAAATTGAAGTCCACATTGTCAATAGTACTGAGAAGATGGGGGGTATTGGCGAGCTTGGTGTGCCACCTGCTGCTCCTGCAGTTGCGAATGCATTTTTCAACGCAACAGGTGTGCGCATACGGCGTCTTCCTCTGGACCCTGAAACAGTCCGGGAAGCGATCAAAAAAAGAACGTGATGTAAGGTGATAAGTGGAGGGCTTTGCTGTCTATTTTTGACTGAATTTCCAGAGTAGTTTTAGGGACGTCCATAGTTTTAGGGACGTCCCTAAAACTATAAGATTCTCTCCCTTGGTGACAAGTAAAAGGCTTCACTGCCCGTGACGGGTACCCAGCGAAACTCCAGGTCAGTGCGAACAGAGGCGTACTTGGCTGAGGGCTAAAAATACCTTGACAACCTATCAAAATAGCAGGAGAATTGGAATACAGGGGGGGATGGGGATACCAATAGCTGATTTATGAAGTTCTAAATCCAGTTTTCTCCTTCCCATTTGTTTCTCACACTTTTTCCTCGTTGAAACAGTAATTCCCCGGGCAAAGTAATGTTTCAGGAGGGTGCCATGTTAGTCTTTATAAGCGATTTGCATTTTGTCGATGAGACAGCAGGTAAACATAATATTCCCACTGAAGCCTTTCGAATCTTCTTCCAGGATATTGCGGGCAATGTTGAGCGTTATAAAAAAAATAGTAGAGAAATAAACGAGATCAAAATCGTTTTCCTGGGGGATGTTTTCGACCTGCTCAGGACAGAGATGTGGTTCGGGTATCCTGTCGATGAGAGGCCATGGGGCACTAACGAGAGTAAAATTGAAGCACATGCTGAGACTATATTTGATACAATCATCAGCAAAAACCGTGCTACTTTTGATCTTCTCAAAGGAAACCTCAAAAAAGAGTTCGGCTTCCCATTTGAACCGGAAAGAATCTACATTCCCGGCAATCACGACAGACTATGCAACAAATACCCAAAACTAAAAGATAAGATACGCAAAGAACTCGGGATTACAAAAACTGCAGACAGGTTCGAACATTTTTTCCAGGACGTCAATTATGGTGTCTTTGCCCGCCACGGTCACGAGTTTGACAAAATCAACTATGAGGGAAGCCTCACATATAGTTACGAAGATTACATGAGAGTGCCAATCGGCGATCCGATC
>JAPLGF010000260.1 GCA_026390275.1 Candidatus Atribacteria bacterium | reverse complement strand
GGGATCCCTACCCGGTGGCGCGGATTGAACTCATAAAAGAAGAGGACGTTCGCTCCGACGAATCAGAAGCGATGATGCGTAATATTGTGACCCTGTTTCAAAAAGTGGTGGAGCTGGCACCGTATCTCCCCAAGGAAATTTTTGTGGCCGCGATGAATATCAAACAGCCCTCCCGGTTAGCTCATTTTGTGGTCTCCAACCTGAATCTCGATGTTGAGAGCAAGCAAAGTATTCTGGCGACTACTGATCTTATCGAAAAGTTGAAGAAGGTCAACTACTTTTTGACGCGGGAATTAGAAATTTTGCAGATCGGGAGTAAGATCCAGTCCCAGATTCAGACGGAAATGGCCAAAACCCAACGCGAATACTTTTTACGGGAACAGTTAAAGGCTATTCAACGTGAGCTGGGAGAAATGGATGAAAAAACATCGGAAGTGAACGAAGTCCGGGAGAAAATTGAGAAGGCCCATCTCCCTTTGGAGGCTCAGAAAGAAGCCGACAAAGAACTGGAACGTTTGGCCAGAATCCCTCCCGTATCGGCCGAATATCCCGTCATTCGAAATTATTTAGATTGGTTGTCTGAACTTCCCTGGAAAATCAGTACCCAGGACAATCTTGATGTTCAACTGGCAGCCAGGGTGCTCGACGACGATCATTATGATTTAGAAAAGGTGAAAGAACGAATTCTGGAATATTTAGCAGTGGGTAAACTTAAAAAGGATATGACGGGTCCCCTATTGTGTTTTGTCGGTCCTCCCGGAGTGGGGAAGACCTCCCTCGGGAAATCGATTGCCCGGGCGTTGGGTCGCCGGTTCATCCGTATTTCCATTGGCGGAGTACGTGATGAAGCGGAAATTCGCGGTCACCGGCGAACCTATGTGGGCGCTCTTCCTGGTCGTATCATCCAGGGAATCCGCAAGACGGGGATGAACAATCCGGTTTTCATGCTGGACGAAGTAGATAAAATCGGACAGGATTTCCGGGGCGATCCATCGGCGGCGTTATTAGAAGTGTTGGATCCGGAACAGAATTCCACTTTTGTGGATCATTATTTAGGGGTGGCTTTCGATCTCTCGCGGGTGATGTTCATTGCCACTGCGAATATCCTGGATACCATTCCGCCCGCTTTACTGGATCGGATGGAAGTGATTCGTTTGCCAGGGTATACCGATCCCGATAAAATTTCCATTGCCCGAAAGTATCTCATTTCCAAACAATGTCGGGAAAATGGAATTGAGGAAAAAGATTTAATCATAGAGGAGGAAATTCTCCTCAAAATCATACGCGAATATACGCGGGAAGCCGGTGTACGGAACCTGGAACGAACAATTGCGACGTTGTGCCGGAAAGTCGCCAAGGAGGTTGCTTCCGGGAAACAGGGTCCCTTTACCATCGATGAAAAGGTACTCCAACTCTTCTTGGGACCCAGACGCTTTTTTGACGAAGTGATGTCTGGCAGAGACAGTGTGGGAGTGGCAACCGGATTAGCCTGGACCCAAGCGGGAGGCGAGATTCTTTTCGTCGAATCAGCCGTTTTGTCAGGGAAAGGACAGCTCATTCTGACCGGAAATATGGGAGATATCATGCAGGAATCGGCTCGTATTGCGTTGTCATGCGTTCGGGAACGGGTCAAAAAATGGAAGGTGGACGAACATTTTTATGAAAAGAATGATATACACGTTCACGTTCCGGCTGGTTCCATACCCAAAGACGGTCCTTCCGCTGGGATTACCTTAGTGGTTTCCATGGTATCAGCCTTGTCGAAAATCTCTGTCCGTCACACGATTGCCATGACCGGCGAGATTACTCTGACAGGAAAGGTCCTCCCCATTGGAGGAGTGAAAGAAAAGGTTTTGGCAGCCTATCGGGCAGGAATAAAGGAAATCATTCTACCGCAGGAAAATGAAAAAGATATCGAAGAGATTTCTAATGATGTCCGGAGAAAAATGAAATTTAATTTAGTGAAAACCATTGATGAGGTTTTGAAAATAGCGTTGAAGAAACCGGCACGAGCCGGAAAAAGAAAAAAATTGGCGGAAATTAACGAGTAGACCTCCATGTCAGTTCCTGGTACCGCCAGAGAGAGGCAGGAGTGACTTTTTTTCCGAAGGAACGTGGTTGTTTATTCATTTTTTTTCGCTTGGTTTATTTTATGCCGCAGGCTTATTTTTTAAAGTAGGGAGGGCCATTGAACGTGGAAAAATCAAGAGAAGATTTCCTGATGTCTTTCATCGAAATACCGAGTCCTTCTGGGTTTGAGGAACGCGTTCAGGCAATCTTTCAAGAACGGGTTCAGGGACACGTGGATCGGTTTTATAAAGATGTTCATGGAAATGCCATCGGAGTGATTCGTCCTGATGCCCCGTTCCGGGTCATGTTGGCCGGGCATTGCGATGAAGTGGGATTGATGGTGGAGTATATCAACGACCAGGGGTATATTCATTTTTCCTCCATTGGTGGAATTGATGCCCACATCACCCCGGGCAAGAGAGTCACCATCCATAATGTTCAAGGCCCAGTTTCCGGTGTGATCGGGAAAAAACCGATTCATTTACTGGATGAGAAAGATCGACAAAAGGTCACCAAGATCGAGGATCAGTGGATTGATATTGGTGCGAAGACCAAAGAGGAAGTCTTGACCGTAGTCCAGGTTGCAGATCCCATTACCATTGACGTTGGATACCAGCGTTTGTTGGGAAGTCGGGTAGTAGGACGTGGTTTTGACGATCGGGTGGGGGCATTTGTGGTGGCGGAAGTACTCCGGTCTGTTGAAAAAGAAAAACTTGTTTGCGGAGTGTATGGGGTCAGTACCGTGCAGGAAGAACTGGGTTTACGGGGTGCCCGCACCAGCGCTTTTGGAATTGATCCGCACCTTGGCCTCGCCATCGATGTGACTTTTTCTTCTGATTGTCCGGATATTGATAAACGGAAAGTGGGTGATATTTCACTCGGAAAAGGTCCGGTGATCGCCCGGGGACCCAATATCAATCCTCGTCTGGGAAAGATGCTCATGAATATCGCGTCTCAGAACAACATTCCTTTTCAGGTTCAGGCAGAATCACGTGCTACGGGAACCGATGCGAATCCCATTCAGATCAATCGAAGTGGGGTTACAACGGGACTGGTCAGTATCCCCAATCGCTATATGCATACTCCGTCCGAAGTGGTGGATCTGGAGGATATTGACCATGCCATCTCGCTCCTCTCGCTCTTTTTACAGAGTCTCACTACCCAGGAAAACTGGATTCCCTGAGGAAACAACCATTCCAGTTCTTGGCAGCATGGTGCAGCACATTCCATCATTTCATTTGGAGGACGAGACATGTCAGAGTTACGGAAAGATCCGGTTATCGAACGATGGGTGATTATTGCTACCGAACGAAATTTAAAACCGAATGATTTCGATCATCAACTGGAAATTCGAAAAAAAGGTCCCTGTGTTTTTTGTGAAGGAATGGAAATGCATACCCCGGAAGAGATTTTTTCTGTTCGGGATTCCGGGACCTCTCCCAACCAACCGGGATGGAGGGTGAGAGTGGTTCCCAATAAATTTCCTGCCCTGCGACTGGAAGAAACATTTGTCCACTCGGTCGAAAGAAACCATGAGACCTTGAGCGGACTCGGTGCTCATGAGGTGATCATCGAAACGCCAGATCACTATTTGGAGCTCACGGATCTCCCAGAGAAGCAGATCTATGAAGTCCTCTTGGCGTATCGGGAAAGGATGCGGGATCTGAAGAAAGATACCCGGCTTCGCTATTGTGTGATCTTCAAAAACCAGGGAGTCATGGCTGGTGCCTCTATCCAGCATGCTCATTCGCAAATCATTGCCATCCCGGTGGTGCCGAAACGGGTGAAAGAAGAACTTCAGGGAGCAGATGCGTATTTTCAAAAGAATAACCGGTGTATTTTTTGTGATATCCTCCAGCAGGATAAAAAGGAAGCGAAAAGAATCATCACCCAGAATGATCATTTTATTTCATTCATTCCCTATGCTTCCCGTTTTCCTTATGAAATATGGATTCTTCCTTTTGAGCATTCCGCACATTTTATCGAGATCGGTAACGAAGCACTTCTTTGTTTAGCTGAATTGCTTAAACAGGTCCTCCTGGCAGTGAAAAAGGCACTTAATAATCCACCTTATAATCTCATTCTCCATGTTGCTCCTTACCTTCAAACTGGTGAGGAAGGGTATAACCAGAGTTTTCACTGGCATATAGAAGTTCTTCCTTCTCTTACCAAAGTAGCTGGTTTTGAATGGGGTACTGGTTTTTATATCAATCCAGTGATTCCGGAAGAAGCAGTAGAAATACTCCGTAAGACTGTTTCTTTCCAGAAGTAGAGATTTTTTTAATCGTATATAGCAGGCTGATTTTTTTTGGGTAGGTGAATACGTTGGCCATTCGATTTGCTCTGATCTTGGCGGGAGGAAAAGGTGACCGTTTGAGTGTTCTTTCTATTGAAAGAGCCAAAGCGGCGGTTCACTTCGGAGGTTTTTGCCGGCTCATTGATTTTCCCCTGAGCAACTGTGTCAATTCGGGTATTTATGACGTCGGTATTCTCACTCAATATCAACCCCGATCCCTGATCGAACATATCGGTGTGGGTCGCCCCTGGGACATGGACCGAAAGAAAGGGGGGATTGATCTCCTGCAGCCTTATCTCGGCCGGACGGTGGGAGGGTGGTACCGGGGGACTGGCGATGCCGTTTTTCAAAACTTGAATATTATCCTCCGAAAAAAAATGGAACATCTCCTCATCCTGTCGGGAGATCATGCCTACATGATGGATTATAATCTCTTGATGGATTATCATCTAGCAACCGATGCCGATGTGACCATTGTAGTCACCAGGGTCAATCAGCAGGACCGTCATCGATTCGGTATCGTGGAAGTGGATGATCGGAATCGGGTGATCGGGTTTGAAGAGAAACCAGCATACTCCAAAACTGACCTGGCCTTCATGAGCATCTATGTATTTCGCTTAGAGTTTTTATTGGACAAACTCAGTGAGAATGTCCGGGAAGGGAAATACGATTTGGTGAATAACGTTCTCATTGAAAGCTTAGATCGGGTGAAAATGCAGGCATACTTTTTCAATGGTTGCTGGTTTGATACCGGGACGGTCAAATCTTACTGGGAGGCGAATATGCACCTTCTCGATCCGCTTCCCTGTTTCAACCTGTATGACCCCAACTGGGTGATCTATACCTCACGTTCCCATAATCCCCCGGCACAGATCAGTCGAGGTGCCCGGGTTCAATCCAGTATTTTGGGAGAAGGAACCCTGGTGCGAGGGGAGGTTGTCCATTCCGTCATTTTTTCTGGTGTGCTCATTGAAGAAGGGGCTCGGGTCGCTCATTCCATTATTTTTGGGAATTCCATCGTTCATCGGGATTGTCAAATTGAAACCAGCATTCTCGATAAGAATGTCGAGGTGGGGAAAAATACCATTTTGGGGACGGGAGACGACAATACCCCTAACACCCTGCGTCCTGATATTCTCAACTGGGGAGTCAATTTGGTGGGGAAAGGGTCCTCTATTCCCGAAAGGATGACGATCCACCGGAATTGTATTGTCGGGATTGGGATATCGAAAGATCATTTTGGAGGAACCAGGGAACTGAAAAGTGGTTCGGTTGTTATGTAAAAAGATAAGGAGCTGAGAGATCTCCATTCCTTTTCCACTACCCTGGTCACCCCATGAACCAGAGGAGGTTCGGTCATGATCCTGGGGCTCTTAATGATTGTTTTAATTTTGTATGATCTGGTTTTGTTTTGGGTTCTCAATGAGCGGTTAAAAACCCTTTTACAAGCGATTCGAAAGTCCGGTGAACAGGTGAAAAAGATGGAAGAAAAGATCTCTTTGTTGCTGAGCATGAATGAGGAAGGGAGGAATGAGGGAATTAAGGAAGAAGTAAAAGAAAGTTTTTCTGTTGACACATTGGTTGATTCAGAAGAAAGTCCACACACGAAAGGAGATTAATCATGAAAAAATCTTTGGTCTTCATCATCGTTTCCCTGATTGTCGTCGGGGTCATTTTCTTGAGCATGACGGCGATGGCACAGGAAAAGATCACTGGGGACAACCCCCAGGCAACATCCACCCCCACCCCTGCTCCGGTGGGAGATAAACCGGTGGTGAATGAACAGGTTGTGATCGCCCAGATCAACGGAGAACCGGTGTATTTAGCGGAATTGAAAGAAATCTGGGATAACATGCCGGAAAATTACCGTTCTCAATTCCCAGGGGGCTTTAAAGATTTGCTGGAACAATGGATCCGACAGATACTTTTGGTTCAGGAAGCCAAGAAACAAAATCTTCCCGCTGATCCAGACGTTATCAAAAAAGTCGAAAGTGTATCCCGTCAGGTTCTGATTCAGGAGCTGGTCAATCGGGAAATTGTAAAAAAAGTCACTGTTTCTGATGAAGAAATCGAAAAAGAATACATGGCCAACCCCACCCCGTATACCGATCCGGAAAGAGTCAAAGCCCGACACATCATGGTGAATTCAAAAGAAGAAGCCGATGCTGTTCTGAAAATGATCAAAGACGGAAAGCCATTTGAAGAAGTAGCGAAAGAAAAGTCTCAGTCCCCGGATGCCCAGAATGGTGGTGAAATGGGCTACATTAAAAAGGGTGATTTAGATCCGGAGATGGAGAAAGTCATTTTCGAACTCGCACCAGGGAATGTGAGCAGTGCCATTAAAACCGATTACGGTTTCCACGTTTTCTTGGTGGAAGAACATCTCCAGCCAAAACTGAAAGATTTGGCGGAAGTGAAGGAAGAGATCAAGACCAGTCTCTTACCCAAAAAACAACAGGAATCTTTTGAAAAAATGGTTGGTGAACTGAAAAACAAATCAGAAATCGCCATCATGGAAGAAAACCTTCCCAAGGAAGAAACAAAACCAGCTACGACTCCGGGAATCACTCAGCCTTCCCCGGTTTCCCAGCCCAGTCCATCACCGGAAACAAAGTAACCCCCATCGTTGCATTTTTTCCAGTGGGGAATACCGAAAGTGCTTTTTCGGTATTCCCCCCCCTTTTTCGGAATATCCTTTTTCTTCCCGAGTACCCTCTGGTTTCTTCCATTCCTGGGTGCAAATTGCATAATCGCCAGAATTCGGGTATATTGTAAGAT
>JAPLGF010000212.1 GCA_026390275.1 Candidatus Atribacteria bacterium | reverse complement strand
TGGGGAAGTGGAAAAGACATGCCACCATACCCTAAGGTTGTAAAAAATCAGGATTTTAAAAAAAGGGTACGTTTACGGAAAAGCCGCTGGGGGTAATCCCTGGTTAAACTGGCTCATGTACAGGTCAAAGTAGAAACCGCTTTGTTTCAATAACTGTTCATGGTTTCCGGACTCAATGATTTGACCTTCGTTCACCACCATGATTACATCGGCATTGCGAATGGTATTTAAACGATGAGCGATGACAAAGCAGGTACGTCCCTTCATGAGATGAAGCATGGCCTGCTGGATGCTCTGTTCGGTTCGGGTGTCGATGCTGCTGGTTGCCTCATCCAAAATCAGTATAGTGGGATCTGCCAGTATGGCCCGGGCGATGGCTAACAATTGTCTTTGTCCCTGACTCAAATCCCCGCCGTCTTCTGACAGGATGGTGTCATATCCCTGAGGGAGATGGCGAATGAATTGTTCGGCATTTGCCAGTTTTGCGGCAGTATCCACTTCTGTATTGGTGGCGTTCAATCGCCCATACTGGATATTTTCCCGGATCGATTCAGCGAAAAGATAGGTGTCCTGGAGCACGATGCCCAATAAGGATCGAAGGGTGGATCTCTTGATTTTTCGAATATCGATTCCGTCGATGAGAATGGATCCGTTATCGACATCATAAAACCGAGTCAGGAGGTTGACAATGCTGGTTTTTCCAGCACCGGTGGGTCCCACGATGGCAATGGTCTGCCCGGGTTTGGCATGAAAACTCACGTTTTTTAAAACGGGTTCCCCCTGGTTATATTCAAAAGAAACATTCATAAATTCCACCTCTCCTTTGATCTCCTGGAGGGCAATGGCATCAGGAGGATCAAGGGGTTCCGGGATTTCACTCATCACTTCGAACACTCTCTCCGCACTGGAGATCGCTGACTGGATCATGTTGAATTGGTTGGCGAGTTCATTCAAAGGTCGGGTGAATTGTTTGGAATAGGCGACGAAACTGGCGATGATTCCAACAGTAGTCATCTGTCGGATCACTAACAATCCTCCAAAAATCGCCAGCAGGGCAAAGCTCAGATTGTTTAGTGCGTTCATGAGAGGCATGATGATCCCGGAAAATATCTGGGCTCGGATGGAGACTCCATTGAGTTCATGGTTGACCTTTTCAAAACGATTGATTTCTTCTTTTTCCCGGCTGAAGACCTTGATCACCTTTTGTCCCGAGATGTTTTCTTCAATCAAGCCGTTGAGTTGTCCTAAGATGGTTTGTTGTTCTAAAAAATGCTTACGGGTACGATTGGCAATTCTCTTGGTACTGAAGAGCATGACTGGAATGATGATCATACCCGCCATGGTGAGAATGGGATTGAGCCAGAGCATTATGACAACGGTTCCTGCCAGGGTGATGACGCTGGAAAAAATCTGGGTCAGGCTGGTACTCAATGCCGTGTTGACCTGATCGATATCATTCGTAAGCCGGCTCATCACGTCTCCATGGAGATTTTTATCAAAAAAACGGATGGGAAGCTTTTGTAGTGTTTGGAAGAGGTCCCTCCGCATATCCAGAACCGTCTGTTGGGCAACCGTGATCATGAGATTGTTCTGAATCCAGGTTAGGAAGGAGATCACCACATAAAGAACGATCATTACCAGGATGAGAGGGAGAAGGCCCGAAATATTCTTGGGGACAATATATTCATCAATTGCTTTCCCGATGAGGTAAGGGCCAATGAGTGCCAGGAGGGAGGTGGCAAAGACCAGGAAAAAGACTATGATCAATTTGATTTGATGATTCTTGAGATACCTCCAGAGTTTTTGGAGGGTCGCCCGGGCATTTTTCGGTTTCGATGCTGGACCGGTTCCGGAAAAGTGCGGTCCCGGTCCGAATCCCCCCAGGGGTCCCCGGGTAGGACCGGTGCCGGGAAAAGCGGAAAGTCTGGCTTGTTTTACTTCAACCATTGACGATCACCTCGTCTCCTAACTGTGAACGGTAAATTTCCTGGTATTCCGGACATTGTTCCAAGAGTTTGGAATGGGTTCCCAGTGCCACGATTTGTCCATTTTCGAGGAGAAGAATCCGGTGGGCATTGAGAACCGTACTGATGCGTTGGGCGACAATGAAAGTGGTACACCCGGGAAAGACATCCTTGAACACCTGAAAAATTCGTTGTTCGGTGGTTAAATCAACCGAACTGGTACTATCGTCCAGAATCAAAATAGCAGGTTTTTTGATCAACGCCCGAGCGATTGCCAATCGCTGCTTCTGACCACCCGAAAGATTCACGCCCCGCTGACTGATCTTGGTATTATACCCATCGGGAAAACTCATGATGAAATCATGTGCCTGGGCAATTTTTGTGGCCTTCATCATGTCCTCTTCCGATGCATCTTCGTTTCCCCAGTGGAGGTTTTCCTTGATCGTTCCGGAAAAAAGAATAGTATCTTGCAAGACCACTCCGATACCGGATCGTAAGGTGGATAAATCAATTGTTCGCACATCTCTCCCATCGATCAAAACCTGTCCTTTGGTAGTATCATAAAGCCGGGGAATAAGGTGGACCAGAGAAGATTTTCCGGAACCAGTTACTCCCAGAATAGCGATTGTCTCTCCTGGATTTACAGAAAAAGTAACATCTTTCAAAACTGGTTCCGATTCTTTTCCCACTCCTTCATAACCGAAGAACACATGATCAAAAGAAACCGCTCCC
>JAPLGF010000175.1 GCA_026390275.1 Candidatus Atribacteria bacterium | reverse complement strand
TCCGGAATCCCCGAGCTGCTGATTTGATCTGTGGGATCTTACTGTTGATCCCTTCCGCCACCGCATTGGTGATCCGGTGAGTAAGAAAGGATACGATATGAGAAAGATGGTCCTTAAACATCTTGGCAACGGCGATGAGGGATTTTAATCCTGACTGGATGACTTCCTCATACCATTTAGCAAAAAAGTTCCGGCCAGCTTCCTGACTTTATCAGTTTTTTAAGATTTTTCACTTATCCACAGGCAAAAATCCAGTAATATCAAGCCTTTTAGAATTTGACCCCTCAAAACTGTAGTACAACCATAGAGAATAATAATGAATAAATATATTGAATAATATTGTATTAGTGGTATACTACTGTCATGTTCGTGAAGATCACTCATGCTAAAAATCATGAATACGCCTCCCTGGTCGAATCCTACCGGGAGGAGGGAACGGTAAAGCACCGGGTTCTCTTTCGTTTGGGTCGAAAAGATGAGATTGAAGGCAATCCCCAGTTTCAAAAAATCGCCCGGAAACTCATGGAACTCTCCCAGGCTTCCCCACCCACCGATCTTTCCACCCTCTCCGAGGGAGAACTCACCAGCTATGGCTATATCGTCTACCAGAAACTCTGGAAACAGTTTACTCTTCCCTCAATTTGCTCCCGTCTTTCCCGGTCCCGCAATATCCAATTTGATTTGAACGCCTCCCTGTTTCTCATGGTCTGCCAACATCTCCTCTCTCCCCGCAGTAAACTCTCTACCTACCCCCATCAGCACCAGCTCACCGATTACCCTCTGGTGACCTTGAATAGTCTCTACCGGACTCTGGATATTCTGGCTGAGGAAAAAGAACTGATCGAAGAAGAACTCTTTACCACCCGGAAAAACCTCTTCAATCTCTCGGTGGATGTGGTGTTCTACGATGTCACCACCTTCTCCTTTGAAAGCGGGAAAGAAGACGGCTTGCGTGCCTTTGGCTACAGTAAAGACGGAAAAGCGGGGGAAGTCCAGGTAGTCCTGGGTCTGTTTATCGATCAGGAAGGCTGCCCGATCGGTTATGATCTTTTCCCGGGAAACACCTTTGATGGAAAGACCATGGAAGGCGCCCTCGCTCTCCTCGAAAAACGCTTCGGAATCCGCCGGGTGATCATCGTCGCCGACCGGGGTCTCAACAGCAAACTCAACCTGGAGGCCATCATTCAAAAAGGCTACAGATACATTGTCGCTTCCCGGCTCAAAACACTCCCCAGTGACCTCACCGAGAAAATCCTCTCCCCTGAGGGGTATACCGAGATCCCGTCCTCTGAAGGGAACCAAACCCAGGAGGAGGGGTTCCGCTATCAGGTGTTTGACTATGCCCGGGTGGTGAAAGCCGGGAAAAAACCGGTGACCCTCTCCGAACGGCTGATCGTCACCTATTCCCCCCGTCGGGCCCGGAAAGACGCCGCCGATCGGGAGCGTCTGGTTCAAAAAGCCCAGCGTCTTCTGGATAACCCCTCAGCTCTGACCGCCAGTAGCAAACGGGGAGGGAAGAAATACCTCGCCTCCCTGAAGGAAGAACCGCGGGAATGGACCCTCAACCAGGAGCTCATCGACCATGACACCCGTTTTGATGGATACTACGGGATAGAAACCAGTGAAAAGAACCTCTCTCCTCAGGAAGTGATCAAAGCCTATCACACCCTGTGGATCATCGAAGAATCCTTCCGGATCATGAAATCAACCCGGGAAGTCCGTCCCATTTTCCACTGGACCCCCCGACGGATCCGGGGGCGCTCTTCAAAATTCCTCCCCCGAAAAATATCACCCCCCTCAGTGAGTTTAAATTAAAAGTGTAGGGGCAACTTTGTCTTTTTCAAAATGAGAAATGGCTCAATGAAGCACTTTACAGAGATTGAACTGATAAAGTCAGGAGAACGAAGGAATGACGAAGGGAGTAGGGGGTGATTGAACAGCCAATCCGGTGACTGTATCCCTTCAATCGATGAGCCCAGGAGGTTTTCAGCATAGGTTTTCCCTCATAGGAGCAGAAGACTGGAACGGTATCACCCCAGGTGGTAAGACGAGCCCTTAACAACCTTTGAATATGGGTGGCAGTGAGTGAAGAAATAGGGATGGTCCATGTGTATTGCAGCTCACTATTTCGAAATGAAATTAATCGCAGTATCATTCAATGATTTGATAAAAGGGCTCACCTCCTTTGGATTCGATGGTCCATTTCCCGGCGGTAAACATTTATATATGGTTAAAGGAAATGTGCGACTTAATTTCCAAACCCTCATAAAAAAGAGATAAGTGTAGACCTCCTCTCACGGATTCTTAAAAAAGCCGGTATTCCTCGCGATAAATGGTTACTTCTTTTTCATATGGTGCCGTTCCACGGCATGGCGGTCTATCCTGGTATTTTCCAGATAATCCTCCTCATAATCGAGCTCTGGATAGGTTTCGTTCCATGATGGCCCGGGCTTCTTCTATGGTGTTGACCGCGAACAACTCTTCCATCAGGTTATCCAGAACTTCCAGGGAAGAAATCTGTTTCAATTGTGGCATGGTTTCATCAGGATCGGCGTTAAACCTTCTCACCATGAACTTACAAATATAATCGATCTTCCCTTCGATCTTTCCTTTTTTATGCCAACTGGTGGTAATCTCCATGATTGACTCCGCCTCCTGTTGATTGATTTGACCCAGGGCCTGGTTGAACTGCTCTTCTTCTTTGGGACTGAGCACCAGGTAGGTCTCGAAAAAACCAGTGATTAGCTCCTGTCGTGCCGGGTCGAGTTTTAACCGGACCAGCAGGCGTAAAAACTCCAGCTTGACCCGGACTTTTTCTTTTTCAGTAAAACCCATTTTACTTAAAAGAGCAGCTGCTACCGGGTTATCACGGTGGAGGTATTCCAACCAGGAAAGCTTCTTCAGTTCAAGTTTATAGAAACGAAAGAGAAAATCATCCAGAAAAGAAAAGCCTTTAGCCAGGGCATCAGGCTCATCGCGTACCTGGTCATAGGTAAAGATAGCAATGGGCAGAATATTACAGTGATATTTTTCATAGATCCGGCTA
>JAPLGF010000056.1 GCA_026390275.1 Candidatus Atribacteria bacterium | reverse complement strand
CCCGCTACGTCTGCTTCGGTGGCCACACCCTGATAAGAAATCTTATACCCCAATTCCTTTGCCTTATCCGAAGCACCCTTCCGCAAGAAGAGCCAGTAGGTAACATCTGTGGATTTTGGGATGAAAATGATCGTGTCTGACTTACCATCCTGGGCCAAAGACACTGCCACACTCCCCAAGATAAGCAGAGTAATCACCAGAACAGATACCAGACAAATGGCTTTTTTCATAACACTTTCGACCTCCTTGTGATGATATTAAAACAGCTGGTTATCCAGCCATTTTTCTCCGATTATTTACTTCTCCGAATCTGATCTGCCGCCACGGCAAAGATGATGATGAGACCGTTCACCACATACTGATAAAAAGCGGATACACCGAGAATATTGAGGCCATTGCGAATAGTAGTGACCAGGAGGGCACCGATCAAAGAAGCAAAAATGTTTCCTTCCCCACCAAATATACTGGCCCCTCCAATAAAAACCGACCCGATGGCCAGCAATTCGTATCCATTCCCCGCCGCCGGTTGCATGGTACCCAGGCGAGCAGATTCAATGACGGCAGCGATGGATGCAAAAGCTCCGGAAATCATGTAGATTCCGAGTATTACTGATGATATGTTAATTCCAGATAAACGAGTGGCTTCGGTGTTGCTCCCGATGGCATAGGTGAACCGCCCGAAACGCGTGTTCCGTAAAACAAAAAACATAATCGTAAAGAAAAAGATAACGATCAGGGTAGGAACCGGGACAATTCCGGCAACTCGTCCCTGACCGATCCAGGTGTATCCCGCGGGAAGCCCATAAATCGGTACACCATTGCAAAGGATGAGAGCGAGTCCCCGGGCGATACCCATCATTCCCAGGGTCGCAACAAAAGGGGGTATCTTCAATTTAATAATAGCCAGTCCATTGCAAAAACCGGCAAAAAGACCCGCTAAAATCGCTGCCACAATGGTAAGAAAAATACTCCCGGTGGATTGAAGAGCAAGCCCTCCTACAATGGCCGCGAAAGCGAACACCGAACCGACCGACAGATCAATTCCCCCAGAAAAAATGACGAAAGACTCTCCGGCAGCAATCAAAGCAATGACAGCAGACTGCAAGGTAATTTCGAATATGTTGTTAATGGTGAAGAAATAGGGGGACAAAAATGCCAGCACAAACCACATGATAATCAAAATAAACAACATAGAAAGAGATTGCTGCCGATACAAATTCTGAATAATACTGAGAACATGCCCGGTCTTTTTTCTTCCCTCGGTCTCCTGTTCGCTCATCGTTTCAACCCTTTTTTATTTCAGATCTTTTTTATTTCAGATTCAAACAACGTGTCATAACTTCCTGTTTGGTGGTGAGGTGAGGATCCAACTCGGAAACAATCTGTCCCCGGGACATCACCAGGATCCGGTCTGAAATGGTGAGAATCTCGGGAATATCACTGGAAATGAACAAAACAGCATTATGACCGGTTTTGACAAAATCATAGATGAGGTTATAAATTTCTTCCCGCGCTCCCACGTCAATCCCAATAGTTGGCTCATCTAAAACTAAGAACTGGCAATGGGCGGCAAGCCACTTGGCAAAAATGACCTTCTGTTTGTTTCCCCCACTGAGGTACTTGACCTGTTGGGACATGTCGGTCACTTTGATTTTTAAATTTCCAATGTACTGATTAGCCTGTTTCCTCTCTTTCATGGTACTAAAAATCAGGCTCTTCAGTTTGGCCAAAAAAACCAGGGTAATGTTATCTTTCACCGGCATATTGAGACAGAGACCAGAAACATCTCGATCTTCCGGAAGATACCCGATCCCATACTGAACAGCTTTCTTCGGATTCACGATATGAACGGACTGATGATTCAGGGAAATTTCTCCCGAAAGAAAACGATCAATTCCGAAAATAGCTCGTGCCAGCTCAGTTTTTCCGGAACCAACCAACCCGGTGAGACCCAAAATTTCACCCTTATGCACCGTGAAGCTGATGTTATGGAATGATCCCGAAATGGAAAGCGTATCACATTGAAAGAAGGGTTCCTCCCCGATGGTTCGAAGCGTTCGCGGAGTGGATTTCACTTCTTTCCCGATCATCAGGTTAACCACTTCGTTCAAATCCACATTTTGGACGGACAGAGTTCCCACGTCTCGCCCATCTCGCAAAACGGTAATTGTATCCCCAATAATCCTGATCTCCTCCAGTTTGTGGGAAATATAAATGATCCCCACCCCTTTTTTCTTAATCTCTTCGATGAGCTGGAAGAGGGTCTCCACTTCTCGTTTGCTGATGGCAGCAGTAGGTTCGTCCATGATAATGATCCTAGCATTTTTGGAGAGGGCAATGGCAATTTCCAACATTTGTTTTTGAGAGACACTGAGTTTTTTCACCGGAAGATTGGGATCAAGAGAGAAATGGATATCATCCAGCACGGTTTTGGCCTTCTGGCCAACTGTTTTCCAACTAATAAAACCCCGTTTCCCGGGGAAGTTGGACAGTGAAATATTCTCGGCAACCGTTAAATGAGGAACCAGGTGAAAGTTCTGATAGATGGTGGAAACACCCAGTTGAGCAGCCACTTCTGGACCGTAGGAACCCATGTTAATTTCTTTTCCTTCAATAAAAATCTTACCGGTATCCAGGGTGTAGGCACCACTCAAGATCTTGATCAGTGTTGACTTTCCAGCTCCGTTTTCTCCCAGAATAACATGGACTTCTCCTTTCTGTAACCGGAAAGAAACATCATTGAGTACCTTGACCCCAAAGAATGATTTATTGATTTTTTCCATGTACAAGAGATCAGGCATCTCGCCACCAGAAATGGTTCAGTATTTAAGTAAGAAGTATACAATGCTCTGCAAACGTTACCATAACCATTTTCAAAAAAATAACATAACTCAAAATCTTTGTCAATTCATCAAGGAGAAGAAAAGATATTATATTGAATACTCTCTTATGGAACGGTTAGATATTGATACCCAATATCTGGGTAACAGCCTGGTGGAATTCCCGGGGTTTTTGACTCCCGATCACAATTACCTTTCCACTTCGCAGAACAAATCGAACTCCTTGATTTCCGTAAACGGTATAACTCATTCCCAAACGGCCAAGTTTCAAGCCCCATCCTCCAAAATCTCTCAAGGGGTGAAAAGTGATGACTTCCAGGTGAGTGATTTCGGAATAGGGAAAAGATTTAAAAGAAAGATGGAAGGGAAAATAGCGGTAGAAAATGCCTTCTGAACGAACTTCCGTAGTGAGTGATGAGGAGAGAAAAAAGAGCGGGAATCCAATTCCCAAAGCCAAACCAAAGATGAGCATTCCGGTATCGGACAGGGGGTGATTTCCAAACGGTCGTCCCCAGACCAGTTGTCGAATCATCCCAAACCACACCATGATTGGGGCGACCAGGATCAGCAACCAGAACCAGGTCTGTTTAAAACGCTGTACCTCATGATAAGCTATCATACTCATCCTCCTCCAAAAGAATATCTTTTCCATGATACAATATTTTTCATTTTTATCGTATTCAAAAAGGAAAAAAAAGAGGTTATAGATATTTTGAAAGGGGAGATCCAAAGGGTTAAAGTCCTTCGATGAAATACCGATGAATTGTATCAAGAGATGTAAGATAAACTATCTTTTTTTACACACTTCGGAGGGATGGAAATGAAAAGAACCGTGTTTGCATTGGCTATCGTCACACTTTTCTTAGCGGGATGCGGTGCTGTTGCTCAGACCGGATTTTACTTCACCCTGGAAAAAACCGCCGTCACCGAAACCACCTTGAATCTCAAGCTTACCATGGGTAATACCAGTACCCGAAGTTTCACCGTCCAAACTGTATCAGCTAAAATCTGCTTTAAGGGAGGAATTTGTCGTGATTCTGTCCCGGTTCCACTGACCGGAGAATGGATTGTTCAGCCTGGAGCTTCCGTCGTAAAGGAAATCACCGTTCCATACCTTGCCTTAGCTGGAAACCTCCTGGATTCAGTAAAAATCACTGTGACCGGAGTATACCAAAACGGGATGCAGGATACCGTGAGCAGCACTCTGCAGTTGTAAAATATTATACGGGAGGTGATGCCTTCACCTCCCGTTAATCCTGCAGGAGAAGATAGGAAAAAAAATCTGGTGATTTATCCGGATCGGTAATCTGGGTGTGTTCTAAATACCCAGGGAGTTTGTTCTGATTTTTCTCCGCGATCCCGCCGTTTTCAAAAAGGGCAGAAGATTCCGGGACATACCCATCGTTCTTCCCTGGTATCATCCGAAAACACATCTTCGCAAGCGCGTCATCATAATCGCTTCGCATCCATGCCCACACCGCCCGTTGATCACAACCGTTTTCTAAACATACATTTCGAGCGACAATATAACAGGACATCCCCCCACTGAAGACGACGTATTTCTCCCGTTGTTGAATATCACGTTGATTCGAGTTCAGGTCAGCAATAAAGGAGGATGTTTCTTTCATATCGGAGAGACCAGGGAAAAGAACGTTCTGTACCCACTCCCCAAAATTACTGGAACCAAGAAGTAAAGCTCCAAAATTTGCGAGTGGTGTTCCATTATGAGGTGTTCCTAACGTGATGAGTCTTTCTATCTCTCCTCCCTGTGCTATACAGGAACGAGACACCAGACCACCCATGGAATGAGCCACAATAACCGGATCATGGATCCCTGCTTCATTCAATCTCTTTAAGAAATCCTCTCCATTCAATACTATTGGATCCCTCCAGTTGTACTGGAACACCCACACCTGATGATCTTCAAAATAGTTGTGTGCCTGGAGTTGTTCTAAAGACTTATCCCATCTGGATCCATCACTCATGATCCCATGGACAAAAATGACGGGTTGACCGTTCCCTCCCTTAAAAATCAATTCGTTCTTATTCCCGAATATGCCCTTTATCTGGTTTAAATCAACGGTTTTGGAGAGAAATATTGCTTCACCGGAATCACCCTGATCACTCACCCATTTTCCTACCCATCCCCTTCGGTCATTGAGCCATGACCCAGTAAAGGTAATCGATTCGTCTTTAAATTTTGCCACAAATTCAATGGTGGCTTCTTTTCTTTGTCCAGAAAGGCTTCCTTCCAGGAAACCACTGGAGGTCACTCGGGAGAGCTGTCCGAACACCCTGGTCCCCACTTGATTGATTCGGAGGTAAAAAATATATTCCGGCTTCTCACTCTCATCCGCATCCGTGGGATCCCGGTCATATGCTGGCATACCCTCCCAAAATCCGGAAAAACTGTTGGTGGTATCACCAATATTGATGATCCCAATACAACCGGACAGAAAAAAAAGAGATAGGGTGAGGGATAATCCAACCAGTAGTCCCCTCTGTGTTTTCGCCCATCGAGAATTCACTTTATCCATTGGTATGGTTACCTGATCACTCAACTACACTATCTCACGTACTTTAGTGGCAACTGTTTTCCCGAATTTGAGATTTTCCTCCGCTTCCCAATGAAGACCATCTAAATCACTGCTCTTTACGATCTTCCCGGCATCCAAAAAATGAAAACCATGATTCCGGGCGTTGATTTCATAGTAACGTCCGATTTTCAAAGATTTTTCCATTGCTCCCTCCATCATCTCCGCCCAATCAGTGAGTTTCCCTACGGGTGGTGGAGCAACCAGTAATACTTTCGGCGATTCTCCATTCCGCCCCGCTCTGCTCCTTTGTACTATCTGAGCTAAGGCATCAGCACTGGCAGCAATATCAAAAGCAGAAAGAGCGAAACGCTCCTTCATGTCATTCGTCCCCAACATGATGATCACGAGATCAATGGGCATCTGAGATTCGAGACAGGGAACCAGATATTCCTTTCCATTTTTTTCTCCTTCAATCGGATCATCCCACATTGTGGTTCGTCCATTCAATCCTTCTTCGATGATCCGATACCCCTCTCCCAATTCCCTCTGCAAAACTCCCGTCCATCGCTTCGAAAACGAAAACCTCCCCCGGGTAACTGGGTCCCATCCCCAGGTCAATGAATCGCCAAAACACAAAACCACCTTTGAATCATCGGTAAACATGGGGGTCCTCCTTGACTTTTCAAGTATTATTCATCACCACAAATAAGTGGTTGTTTTTCATAGCCTGACTGAGAATCCATTCCCTGGATAATACTCTGTTCCCTTTCTTTCAAGAATTTTGACTTATACCGGTAATCTATAGAAATATCAACATCAGCCCACCCCGTTTAATTAAATGAGTATTTAAAAAGGTCTTATTCCACAGATAAAGGTAGCCAAGAAGATTATTATTATGATGGTATTGAATTGAATCAAATTTGATAATTCCATTCATCCAAAGTGAGTATGGATTTTTCCTTCACCTCTTTATTCACTTTCGGTGGAGATCCATATTTCTTGAAAAGAAGTATAAACTCATAACCAATCTTCAGAATCTCTTTTAATTGCCAGTAGGGTGGAGAAGTTACTATCAGATGAACGGATTCATCCGTTACTTCTTTCATCCATCGGGAGTCACCAATAATAATACGATGTGTGGTTCTCATCATAGCTTATAATTTTAAAGGAGTAACCACCGGGATGCAAACAATGAAGGGTTGTTTATTTTCTGATGGTGTCAAAAAGTGACCAGGTTTATCTTTTCACCTCTTCAAATTCCATAGGTTTCCGATACAATGTTTCCATGAGACTGTTCTCCGACCTCAAAAATGCTTTTCAAAAGCACCGTCCGAAATTTGGAGCCTTAGAAATATTGAAATACATCGGGCCGGGTTTTTTGGTGACGGTGGGGTTTATTGATCCCGGAAACTGGGCATCGAATGTGAGTGCCGGATCATCTTATGGGTATACCCTCCTGTGGATGGTCACCTTCTCCACTCTGATGCTGATTGTTCTGCAGCACAATGCTGCGCATCTGGGAATCTCCACCGGACTGTGTCTCTCGGAAGCAGCTACCCGTTATATGAAACCCTGGGTCTCGCGCTCACTCCTTTTTTCCGCGGTTTCCGCATCAATTTCTACAGCTCTGGCAGAAATATTGGGAGCTGCTATTGGACTCAATTTATTGTTCCACCTTCCCGTCCAGTTGGGTACACTGCTGATTTTCGTTTTTGTCCTCTGGATGCTCTATGCCAATACCTATCGGAAGCTGGAGAAATGGATCATTGCTTTTGTCTCGATCATAGGGCTTTCTTTTTTCTTCGAGCTGAGCCTGGTTCACCTGGACTGGGCCAAGGCGCTCACATCCTGGATGCTCCCCCAGATTCCCACCGGTTCCATTCCTATCGTGATGAGCGTTCTCGGCGCGGTGGTCATGCCCCACAACCTCTTTCTCCACTCGGAAATCATCCAGAGCCGGCAATGGAACCTGGAAGGAGGCGATGTGGTCCAGAAAAAGCTGAAATATGAATTCATTGATACCTTGGCTTCCATGTTGGTGGGGTGGGCAATCAACAGTGCCATGATTTTAATGGCAGCAGCCACGTTTCACCAGAGTTCATTGGCAGTCAATTCCTTGGATCAGGCCCAGGCCATGCTGCGACCCCTCTTGGGATCGGCGGCAGCAGTGGTTTTTGGCCTGGCCCTTTTCTTTTCCGGTCTCTCTTCCAGTATCACTGCGGGCATGGCCGGTGGCAGCATCTTCGCCGGAATCTTCAGTGAACCCTACAACATCCACGATCCTCACTCCCGTACCGGGGTACTTATCACCTTCATCGGTGCAGTGGCGATCATCTTTCTCATCCGTGATGTCTTTCGGGGTCTTATCATTTCCCAAATGTTTTTAAGCATTCAACTCCCTTGGACCATTTTCCTCCAGATTGCCATGACCTCCTCAAAAAAAGTAATGGGAGAAAATGCCAACACTTTTCGGGAAAATATCGTCCTCTGGGCGGTTGCCATCACCGTGACTTTTCTCAATATATTGCTCCTTCTGAGTTTTCTTCACTGATTGTAAAGTCATTTCTACCCCGAAAATGATGTTGAGATATTGAGTCGTTGAGTTGGAAAAAGGCACCCTCCTCGGCACTTCGCGCCACCCCTCCGGAGAAGGGGAATTTCGTTAATTCCCCCATCAAGGGGGCGTAGGGGGGTGTGCCTCGATACTTTCTTCCCTCTGATGGTGCCAGGAACTGACGTGGTGTTCAGATCACCCGTCACTTGTAATCTATTGCTGTTATTTAAATTATCATTATACCGCATCGTCCCCTCGTTCATCGGTACGGATGCGGACGGCATCGACCACGTCATAGACGAAAATCTTCCCGTCTCCGATTCCTCCGGTTTGCGCGGCTTTCACAATGGCAACAAGGATTTTTTCCGCATCCTCATTTCTGACCACCAGTTCCAGTTTGATCTTCGGTAAGAGTTCTTTGGTATATTCACGACCACGCCACTGGAGTGTTATCCCTTTTTGTTTTCCATGTCCTTCCACTTCACTGATGGTGATCCCGGGATACCCCATTTCACGAAGGGCCACCATCACACTATTGGTTTTTCCGGGTCGGATAATTGCTTCAATTTTTTTCATGGTATCGCTCCTTTCCGACCGAAACAATTTCGTCATAATTTATTTCTTCTTTCCTCATCTTTACATCCAGGTATCCCAAAACGCCCATTTCCGGAATGTCCAGACCTTCAACTTCCGAAATTGGATCCACTCGCAAACCCACCACCCGATCTAATATTTTGAAGAAGACATATGAAAGGGTGAAGACAAAAATCAGGTTGGTCACCACTCCGGTCAGTTGGGCAACCAGTTGACTGGGATCACCGTAAAAAAGACCCCGGACTCCTCCCGCTACACCATTGAGACCGTCACCGTACCGTCCATCAGCAAAGAGGCCGAGGGCAATACATCCCCAGGCCCCATTCACTCCGTGTACCGAAATGGCTCCTACTGGATCATCCACTTTTAGATTCCGATCCACAAAGAAAACGCTCCCGATGACGAGAATCCCAGCAATCCCTCCGATAATCACCGCTGAGAGACTGTTGACAAAAGCACAGGGAGCGGTGATGGCAACGAGTCCAGCCAGCATCCCATTGGCCATCATACTGGGATCGGGTTTTCCAAATTTCCACCACATGTAGAGTGTGGCGGAAAGAGCTCCCGCAGCAGAGGCAAGCATGGTATTCGTCGCTATGACACCGATTCGAAGATCGGTCCCGGAAAGTGTAGATCCTGCATTGAATCCGAACCATCCAAAGGCTAAAATAAAGGTCCCGGTAACGGCCATGGGAATATTGTGGCCGGGAATAACCTTCACTGTTCCGTTATGATATTTTCCAATACGGGGACCCAGGATCATCGCTCCGGCGAGGGACGTCACACCTCCCACCATATGGACGACTGAACTTCCGGCAAAATCGACGTGTCCGTGACCCAAACCAAAGTTTCGTCCCAGCTGGGAAAGCCAACCACCTCCCCACACCCAGTTACCGAAGATGGGATAGGTGATCATGGAAATAAAGAATCCAAACACCATGAAGGACGAAAATTTCCAGCGCTCCGCCATGGCTCCGGTAGGAATGGTAGCAGCAGTATCCATGAAAACCATTTGAAAGAGAAACATGGTGAAGATTGCTACATCGTAGACTGAGCCGTTCAGGAAAAAGCCTTTTAATCCGATGAGCCCGAATGGTTTCCCAAAGAGAGTCATGGTGAGTTCGCGATTTAAGCCATTGAACCCACCCAGAGTGGAAAAGGGACCCACGCCACCGAACATGAAACCGAATCCGCAGATCCAGAACCCGAGCATCCCAAGGGAATAGATCATAAAATTCATGGCCATAGTATGCGCCACGTTTTTTGCCCGCGTAAGTCCAGTCTCCACCATGGCAAATCCCGCCTGCATGAACATCACCATAAATCCGGCAATCAAGGTCCACACAAAGTTAATGGCCACCCGATTGTGGCCAATGGTATTGGCCAGCTCCTCAATGGTGGGACTCCCGGGATGAGTTGCTGGAACATCGATACTGGTTCCGGTGGAAGCTCCGGTGGGATCGGGATCCATGGCCAATGCCACCGGACCAACGAGAATAAACAATAGGATTAAAACGATAAGAAAAATGACTCGCCTGCTCATTCTGAATGCCCCCTATGGGATATGGAATGATGGAAAAGGTCTCAACGGCGAGACAATAAAGAAAGAAAAACACAGCGGCGTGTCGCGGTACTGTCAAACAATAAAAGAAGAGGAAACAAAAAAGCCCTTTCCTCATCTTCGGAGAAAGGGCTTCACTGCCTTTTTCTTTTTATACCCGATTATTCCGGTTTTGTCAAATGCCCTATGATTATTCTATGGTTATTCTGTGATATTGTCACCCTTAAACTGTTCTGTGAAAATGTCACCATGAGAAAGGAACAATATCATATGACCCCAAAAGAGCTTCACCGAGTTCACGTCTGTCAATTTTATATATGTGATCCTCACGTCGTCCGGAAAAGCACCGGACTCCTCAGGATGACGGATAAAGGGTCTTCCCCAACTCAACACCTCAACAAACCTCAAACTTCCTACTTCTCACTACTCACTTCTCACTGTCTTTTCCGGGTAGAGATTTATTTTTCAAACTGACCCTTATAAATTAAGTAAACCTGATGATGTGACCCTGCAAATTTAAAGAATGAGTCATCTCCTCTCCTTCATTCACCTCCATTTTCGATTGGCTATTTGGTATAATACCCCGCCTGGTCTAATATGCTTTCGAATTCATCGGCTGCTCTGTCCAGAGCTTCTTTGGCACCCATTTCCCCTGAAATGGCGCGAAAGAGAGGATCCATGAGTGCTTGTTCCAATAGGTTCCCTTCTGAACCATCAAAAAAGAGTTTGGTTCCAGCGAAGTTTTTAACAATGGTTGGTATGTGTGGGTTGACTTTGAGAAGTTCAGTGTTCTTGACCATGGAAAACCTCGAAGCATGGGCCCGTCCGTGAATCTGCCAATCAGTGACAATGTCTTTACTGGTGAGCCAGAACACGACCCAGGCCGCGGCATCAATATGCTTAGAATAGCTTGTTACCCCCAAAGACCATCCTCCCATGATAGCCGTATATGGACGTTGGACATCCTTTGAACGAACCGGAAAGATATCAATGCCGATTTTCCCTTTTACTTTTGAATCGGGGGATTCCAAGGCCTGTGAAATACCACTGGCCTCGATACCGATGGCCACCCGCCCCTCTTTCGCCGCCTGGTAATGATCAAGTTTTCCGAATTGACTGGCATCAGGAGGTCCGTATTTCAATAACTGCAGCAAAAATTCGAGCGAATCAACGCCAGCCTGACTGTTAAGCGTTGGTCTTAAATTTTCATCGAAAATATCTCCCCCTGCCGAGAATAAAATTGGGATCCAGGCCAGGTTCATGAAATCACTTTTTTTCCCGGGAAATCCGAATCCATACCTTGTCCCCTTTTTATGCAATTTCGTGACTGCCATTTTCAGTTCATCCCAATTTTTGGGCGGAGTCAACCCGGCTTCTTGAAGTAAATCTTTTCTATAGTAAAAAACCCGGGAATCAGGCTGGTAAGGAAACCAGTAAACGTCTTTAGTGGGATTCCACACTTTCCATACCCTGGAAATAATATCGTCTATTTGCGGATCAGGGTATCCTTCTTTTCCCATATAGGAATTTAATGGCACGGTGAAATTTTCATATTGATGAAACCATTCCGCACAAGGATTTACGATATCGTAGACTTGAGCACCATTTACGTCCATGATTTGTTTCCTATATAGATCATCATGTGGCACTTGTTCCACCATGAGCTCTATTCCGGTTTCGGCTTCCAGTTTTGGTAACAGGCCGGAAACAAGGTACTCACTATCCTCAGTATAGCCAGTAACCATTCGAAGGGTGGTACCTTCATATGGTTTCAAAACTCCATTTCTCTTTTCCATGAAAGAACCTCCTTGATACTTTATCTTATTATTATTGCAACGCCCTACTTCGCCGCTTTTTCTTCACTGACACCATTCAAACCCTCACCATTGAGCCATTCTGGTTTTGAGTTCAAAATGTGGTGCCTTCCTATTTCCTATAACCCCTATGGTTGAGCCAAAGTTATGTTAAAAGCGGCTAAGTAGGGACTTAATTTTATTTGAACCGAGGGACTGAAAAAATTGTTTGTCTTTCAACTTTAGGATAGGGGGATCTTTTCTAGTTTAAGTAAACTCCTTGATCAATTAATTTCTGTCTTAACTCATTAAAATTAATGTTTCTGAGAGAAGTGTTGTTTTTTACTGCGATTGCTGCAGCACAACCAGCTGCTTCTCCGGTTGCCATACAAGTCGTCATTACCCGTATTGCTGCCATTGCTTCTCGGGTGGTTGAAATACATCTTCCTGAGACAAGTAAGTTGTTGGTATTTTTTGGAAGTAAACATCTATATGGAATTTGATAAGGATAATTAGGAAATTTAAGAGTAAAATTATCATCTTTTGAATGATGGATATCTATAAAATATGATGCCACAGCTATAAGGTCTTCGAACCTACGAGAATTCATAATATCAGATGCTGTTAGAACATATTCCCCCATAATCCGGCGGGATTCACGGATTCCAATTTGATGACAGGTTTGTGATAAATAGGCGTCTTCAAAACCAGGGATATATTTTTGAAGGAATTGAATAGTTATCGGAATGAGTTTCCTCGCCTCAATTTCCCCCTTCGTTAGGCTCTCTGCGTTTGTAGAATCAATAAATGGAACCCTTGTCATGTTTATTGCCATTTCATCACTATTTAATGTAGTAATCGCTATCACCCTATCGAGGGGAAGATTAAACTCTCCATTTTGTCGTGCCTTTGCAATGAGTTCCTGCATACCCACAAGAATAAACTGAGCATTGTTCTTAAAGTGTTCGGGAGTAAGATTAAAAGCAGAATAAAGCGATGGATTGGTGATTATGAAATTTCTTAACTTCTCACGATCTACATTTCTCAATACAAACATAAGTGTCGGTGGTTGCATTTCACCATCGGGAGATCCCTTTTCATATGGTGCTCCTGAAAGTGCAGCGATATCCCCATCACCTGTCGAATCAATGAATATCTTTCCTTCGATAGCTTGTCTCCCGGATTTATTTTCAATGATAATGTGAGATATTGATCCATTATTTTTATGAACATCAACTCCAAAGGTGTGAAATACAACTTTTACACCAGATTGAAGTAACATATCTAAAACCAGTAATTTAAATTTTTCGGGATTTATAATTGTATAGCTTATATGGAGAGGACATTTTCGATGTATATCGCTTCCATTTGTTTCCCTTAACTTACGAATAATCTCTTCCGCGATTCCTTTAATAATCTGATTTCCATCCCAATCTAAAAACCCGAGAATAGGTAAATACATTGTTGCATTTCCACCGACGAAACCATATTCTTCAATCAACTCAACCTTTGCCCCATTTTTAGCAGCGGAAAGGGCGGCTGCAATGCCCGAAGGTCCTCCTCCAACCACCACGACATCCGTTTCGCTAATTACTGGGATTTCTTTCTGAGGTTCTATAATTGTTTTCATCTAAGGATCCTCCAACTAATAATTTTAAATAATAGCGCCCTGATTTTGAAGTCTGTTCTGTAGTTCCTTAATTTCAATATTATGCACGTTTTTTGTTATCTGTTGTCTAATTATTGCAGCAGCAGTCCCCGCAGCTTGGCCAATGGCAATACACGTCGGCATTACACGCGTAGACGCCTGAGCATCGTGAGTGGTTGAGATGCATCTTCCTGCAATTATCAGGTTATCTATTTCAGGAGTAATAAGACAGCGATAGGGGATCGAGTAGGAATCATTCAGTTCAATCCAGGTTCCTTTTTCACCGACTGGATCGTGAATATCAACGGGGAAAGCTCCTTGACAAATCGAGTCAAAAAACTGTTTGCTGTTCAACACGTCTTCTTTTGTCAGAATATACTCCCCAACAATTTTTCTGCTTTCTCTCACGCCAATAGTACTCGAACTTGCGAGAATGAAGCAATTTTCAAATCCAGGAACGCTTCTCCTGAGAGCGCCTGTTAAAGAAAAAACCTGTTTTCTGGTTTCAATTTCTGCTTTAGTGAGATCTTCAACTTTAGTTCCATCAATTCCGCTTACCCTTGTAGCATTGATGGTTAATTCTCCTTTTCGCAAGTCGGTAAAGAAAGTGACCTGGTTTCTTCCGAAAACAAGCCCTTCCTCTTTTTTCGCCTGTGCAATGATGTCAAAAAATCCCGAACCGGCAAACGGTTTTGACTCGAAAGTCGGCGGGATATTTTCTTTGACTTCCGGGAAAGTCAACCATTCAAATTGATCCCTGTTCTGAAGTATATATTCACGAACCCGATCGGCATCGATGCCACCAAGCGTGTACATGACACTTACCGGTTGACAGTATCTGTCTTCTTCTCTTCCCAGAACATACCTGCACCCTGCTAAGGCAGCCACATCACCGTCACCAGTTGCATCGATCACTAAATCTGGTTCATAAATGTAGGTACCAGATTTTGTATTGGTGACAATTTCTTTGATTCTATTATTTTCTACAGTTACATCCGACAAAAAGCTATGGAGCACAAGTTCTATTCCTGCTCTTTGGATTTCTTCTATCAATACATATTTCAAAACCTCCGGGTCAAATAGAGTAATATACCCTCCGGTTCCGTGAGTGTCCGTCTGGTCTTTGCTTCTGATGACCACGTCCCTTTTATTAAAGTTTTCTGTATAAGGACATTTCAGTGGACCCAGGGCTCCATTGTAAAAACGCAACCGGTCGACAATCTCGCTAAAAATTCCGGCAATGACTTTTTTGTCTTTGACGTAGCTCGTCATGAATGGTTTGACAAGGCCAGCAGTGGACATGCCACCAAGAATGCTATTTTTCTCAATAAGGACGGTATGCTGTCCGTTTCTTGAACAGGCAATCGAAGCGGCACACCCAGCAGGGCCTGCTCCGACCACAACGACGTTTTTTCTGACCCTATGAATGTTTTTATTCATTCAACTCCCTCGATAAGGTTAATAGTCATCCCTTGATAGCTCCCCCAGTTAGACCAGTTATGAATTGTTTTTGTGCTAAAACAAAGGCGGCGATCATGGGCACAACCGATAAGGTTGCTCCGGCCATTAAGACGTCATACTTTATATTGAACACATCTGCATAGATAGATGCCAGACCGATTGTTAGTGGGGCCATTTTGCTTGTATTTGTCATAATCAGCGGCCAAAAATATTGTATCCATTGATCCATAAAGAGAAAGATGAATCCGGCAGAAATTGCTGGTTTAGCAAGTGGGACGATAATTTTCAAAAAAATCTTAAACTCTGAACATCCATCAACCCTCGCGGCATCCAATAAACTCGATGGAATGCTAGTAATATATGAACGAATGAAAAAAACAACAAATGCGTTAGGACATAGCGGTAATATCAAAGCCAGATAAGTGTTCAACAACTTTAATTTGTTCATGAAAACATAGATGGGTATAATGTTTACAACCAACGGTATCATAACGGAACTCAATACTAAAAAGAACAAGAAGTTTTTGCCTTTGAATTCATACTTAGCGAAAGTAAAACCCGCAAGTGAGCATATGATCACCCCAATTACAGCAGTTCCTATGCCGACAAGAATCGTATTAAAAGACCATCTGAGGAATAACGTATTGTTAAGGAGCTCTGAAAAGCCAGTTACGGTGAACTGTTGAGGAAAGAATGAAAATTTCAGATTGAAGATATCACCCTTTACCTTAAAGGAGGAAATTGTCATCCAGTAAAGAGGAACAATGACTATAAATGACCAAACTGCCAGGAAAAGGTAAATAAAAAAGAGCAAAAGATGGTTCCTATTTCTCGAATGGATATGAACCACCCCCGTTACAACAGGATGTTTTCACGACTCAAAACCTTCTAACCCTTCTGATTTTCTCGATTTGATGATGAAATACGAACTGGCAAAAATGATCATGGTGAGGATATAGGAAATCGTGGCTGCGTATCCTAATTTAAAGAACCGGAAGCCATTCATATACAGATACATAACTATAGTGAGCGTAGATGTTCCCGGACCACCTTGATTAAGAATCCATGGCTCATCGAATACCACAAATCCCCAAACCGTTGACCACACCGCAATAAATAGAAGGATAGGTTTGAGCAAATGTAAGGTGATTTTAAAAAACAGCGTACTGGAGGTTGCTCCATCAATTTCAGCGGCTTCATATGTCTCTTTTGGTATTGCTTCAAGGCCAGCAACAATGAAAACCGCGAAATATCCGGCAACCCTCCAGGTTCGTAAGGCTATTATTGACCAAATTGCATACCGGCTATTGGTAAGCCAACCGATAGTACTATTGATACCTATTGTTCGCAAAAGACCGTTGAGCAACCCAGCCTCCTTGTTATAAATGAGAGAAAAAATCATCGCAACCACTGCAAGCGACGCAACCTCTGGAATAAAAAAGAGGGTCCGAAAAAATTTCTTCAAGCTGAAGGCTATAAATTCTTCAATTAACACGGCCAATACCAATGCGAGCCCGATGGTTATTATATTCCCTGTTATAACGATGATAACTGTGTTCTTAAACGCTATCCAAAAGGTTGGGTCTTTTAATAAATTAATGTAATTTTCTAATCCTGTGAATTTTGGAGGACTCATTACATTCCATTCAGTAAAACTGGTTAATAATGAAACAATTACCGGCCCACCAAAAAAAACAAGATAGAGCAATAAAAAGGGGGATAAAAACACGTAAGGCACAATACTTTTTTTCATTCAATTTCCCTTGAGAATAATTTTAGTGACACAATATCCTTGGAAATGGCAAGTCTTACCGAAATGCTTCTCCCAACCATTTGGCATATTTTCAGATCTGCAACACAGCTAATCAACATACTAATTTTGTCACGTTCCCAGCCTGTTTCTTTATGAATTAACTCAATTGCCGTCCTGATGGCAATTTCTGCAGCCTTTTCAAATGATTTATTCACACCAACAGTGCACCAACTCTCGGATGTTTCGACGATTGGACCAAAGAGCCGTGCATTCTTAATTAAATCTACTCTTAACCTTACTTTCCCTCCACACTCCACGCCAGATCCGCCGACCTCTCCATCTCCCATAGACGCATGTAGATCACCCAAAGAAAAGAGACCACCCGGTATGAAAACTGGGAGATATATTATCGAACCTATGGTTATATCTTTTATATCCATATTGCCGCCATATATAGAGCTTGCTTCAGTAGTTTGAAAAGTATAGTCCGCTGGTGTGATACCGATTGCACCAATCATTGGTTTAACGGGAATCGATATTTCATCACTAAAAATAATCATATTATCCCTAATAGGTACTATGTAAGAGTACGGCTCCTTTTTAAGTTCAATGGGAATAGGTATCTTATGAATGCCAGGCCAATAAGCAATCCAACCCGTCTTATCAAAAGAAATATCCTTTATTTCCAATGAAAGGGAATCTCCAGGTAATGAACCTGTTACAGCAACAGGACCTGCTGATGGTAGGGAAATATCATCATTAAAAGTGTTTAAATCTAACTTTTGAACACCCAATTTTTCCATATCAAGCTGATTACCTGCACCACCGAGAACGGTTAATATTATGTCCTCTTTGGGTTCGATCGTTATCGCAGGGGAATTATCTTTGCTATGTATGTTGATAAACTTATCTTTATCGACAATCTTCATAATATTTTTCTCCCCTTTAGTTCTATTGCTGCTTTGCCTCGTAAATTGTACACGAGGCAAAGCAGCAAATTATTTCAGTAATTATTTCTTTTTAAAAGCTTCTTTAAATTCATTTTCACAGTTCGCCCATGCTTCCTGGACGGTTTTCCCTCCCTCGAAGACATTATCAATGCATCTCCCAAGTATTACACTTCCCTCGGCCCAGTAGGGAAGGTTAAACAATGGAACTTCTCTTTGCGTGGCAACTTTTGCAAGCGATTGATTTGAGAAATAAGGGTCGGTCACTTCCATAACTGGTTCTCTTGCTGGGAGATACGCTGGATACAAGCCAGCCCCTTTCCAGTTTGCAACTTGTCCCTCAATGTTAGTAGTGGCAAATTCAATAAACTTATAGGCTTCTTCTTGATATTTGGATTGTTTAGGAATACAAACATCGGATCCACCCCAGTTGCCGGTATACTTAGGAGCATCCGTTGACCATAAAGGCCAGGGAATTACGGACCACTTGCCTGATTGTTCGGGAACATTCTGTCTAAGAACTGCAGAATCAGCAACGTTCATGGACCAACCCACCACGGTATCGTTTTTGAAGTTACCGAAATAAGTAGGCGTAAACCAAACTTGGGGGTAAGAAATTTTCGATTTATTGGAGAGGTCGACATACCACTGAAGGGTATCCATTGCCCCGGTGTTATTTTCAATTACCTCCCCTTTTTCATTAAAGATATTGATTCCTTTAGACCATAAAAATCCCAAGAATTGATATTGTCCCCATTGACCCGCTGGTAACCAGGTGGTTAATGGGAATTGTTTACCGGCTGATTTTTCAACAACTTTTTGACCTGACTTAATATAATCATCCCAGGTTACAATGTTTTCAGCATTCACTCCTGCTTCTTTAAAAACATCATTCCGATAGTAGACAACCATTGGTTGTATGTCCATCGGGAGACCAAATACCCTGTTTTGGCTATCTAAGCAGAAAGAAAGAGCTGTTTTATCAAAATCTTTTGTTTTGCCCCCAATCTTATCGGTTAAATCAACAAGGGCTCCTGTTTTAATGTAGGCTGTAAATCTGTCATTAACCAACGTACATATATCTGGAGCTCCCGAACCCGCTGCCAACGAAGCTAAAAATTTATCATGTAAATCCCACGGTCCCATTCTTACAAAGTTGACCTCAATGTTTGGATTCTCTTTCATAAAGGAGTCAATTGTGGGCTGCCAGTCAAACCATCCCCACAGATCAAGTTTAACTTTTTCCTGAGCGATAGTAATGCCTGTCACATTGAAGACTAACAACAGCGTTAAGAAACAGAAAAGCATAAAAAACCTCAAATTAACCTTCATACATAACCCTCCTTGATCAATTTTGATATTCAGGCAGATCCACAAAATCATCTACGTTCCTATTATCAGGCGATCTCAGCGTAGATTATAGATTTATAACTGACACATAAATACCCATCTACCACCCCCTAAGACAGCACGTATTCATATTTTAATGAATATCGGATTTAAATTAGCTAATAAAAATTCTACAAAATGGAAAAAACATTTAACGTATGGTATAAACGGTATGATCATAATAGTATTTTGTAAGAGCGTTTACACAAGATTATTTTATCCTTTACAATTTGTCAATACCAATGTTTATCAATAGATACCACCTTGAAAGAGTATTTTTAAATTGATAGAATTATGGAAAGAATTGAACAATAGTAAATACGTTTTTACAAATCAAGGGCGTAAAAATAAACCTATGTGGAAAATAACCGATGTTTCTAAAATGGCTGGGGTATCTACTGCAACTGTTTCTCGCGTTTTAAACAACAAAGACAGAGTAGACCCTGAAACCAGGAAGAAAGTATTAGAGGTAATTAAGAAACTTGGCTATGTCCCTCATTCGATAGGTCGTAGTCTATCTCAAAGAAAAACAAAAAATGTTGGTTTCATAGTATCCAATCCTAAGAATTCAATTCAATCAGATATTTTCTTTTATGAAATCATGCTCAGTATGTCACGAGTTTTTAATAAACATGGGATATCGCTTTTAACAGAAGAAACTCACGGAGAATATCAAGACGAAGAAAGTCTTCCACTTATGATATACCCCTTATTTTGATTGGAAGATATCTTGAGAGATCAAAATACAATGCTGTTTTAATGGATAATGTTGAAGGTGGTCGTGAAGCAACAAATAAATTAATTGAATGGGGACATCGTAAAATAGGGATAATAACTGGTCCAATTGAAACCCATACGTTTTATGATCGATTAATAGGTTATCAAATGGCATTAAAAGAAAATAATATCGAAGTACAAGAGGATTTAATTGCATATGGGGAAGATTTCCGTCAGCAAAACGGTGTTCAGGGTGTAACAACTCTACTTGGTAAAAATAAAAATGTTACTGCTATTTTTGCTTGTGATGATTTTATAGCACTTGGAGCATTAAATAAGCTTCATGAATTGGGAATTAGAGTTCCCGAAGATATATCTCTTATAGGCTATACTGACTTACCAATCGCGGTGCAGACTATGCCTCCATTAACAACCATGAAAGTTGATAGGGTTGCTTTGGGAGAAATGGTAGCAAGGCTGGCTTTAGATATTATGGCGGGAAAAATCGTGAAACCTGTCCATATAAAAATGTTTGCTGAAGTTATAGTTAGAGAATCAGTAAAAAACCTAAACAATCAATAACTTAACTTTCGTACCAAACAAAATCTCTTAAATCCTTGATTTTAAAGGTTTTTTTAATGAAAACACCCCTCCTTTTTGGTAGAATTTACTGAGGGAAAAAATCCAACTCTTAAAAAGAGAGAGGTATCTTCATGTCTATCCTACCAGATAATTGGGAAAATGAAAGGAGTCTGTCACCGATGTTTCTCTCCTTCTTTAAGAAGTTCAAAATGAACGAATTATTCAAGAAATG
>JAPLGF010000063.1 GCA_026390275.1 Candidatus Atribacteria bacterium | reverse complement strand
TACGCTCCAAAACCGAAGCCAAGATTTTTCTCCATTGTTGCGGAGCCTGTTACGATTTTATTCCGGATTTTATCGAAATTGGGGTTGATATTCTCAATCCCATTCAAGTCTCTGCTAAAAATATGGACGATACTGCTAAATTAAAACGGGAATTCGGTCGTGCCATCGTTTTTTGGGGTGGGGGGATCAATTCTCAAATGACCCTTCCTTTTGGAACTCCCCAACAGGTGAGAGATGAAGTAAAAAGAAGAATCAACGATCTAGCAGCAGGAGGAGGATTTGTTTTCAATTCAGGTCATAATATCCAGAATTTTGTTCCTCCTGAAAATATTGTTGCCATGTATGAAGCCTTGAAAGAAAATTGTAAGTATTAGGACATAGTTTTTTTACTAAAATAAATTTCTACCAAGAACTCCTGTGTATAGGTAGTTTGATTTATCTGGCAAGTTCCGTCCCCATCGCTTGGACAACTCAACATACGAGTTGCCCACAGTCTCCACCAGCTGGCGACGAGAGTACCGTTATTCTTTTGATAAGACCAATTATGAGTAGGAGGAGGGTAATAAAAAAAAATAAATGACAGTGTAGGTTGACAAACAGATGAATAGTCATTACAATTCTTTATTAGCTTGAAAGAGCAAATACATATTTTTCAATTTTGGAGGTTTACGTTTAAATGGCAACAGGTAAAGTGAAATGGTTCAATGCATCAAAAGGTTATGGTTTTATCGAATCTGACCAAGGCGGCGACGTTTTTGTTCATTATTCGGCAATCGAAGGAAGTGGTTTTCGGTCTTTGGAAGAGGGAATGGCTGTGGAGTTTGAAGTGCAACAAGGTGCGAAAGGCCCACAAGCCGCAAAGGTGAAAAAAATATAGTTTTTCTCTGAGCGAACCTCAAAAAGCCCTGGGATAAATCCCAGGGCTTTTTTTTTATTTCTCCACTCAGTTCGTTTTTCGAAAACCAGGGGGGGAGAACAACAACCTTCAGACCACCAGGTCAGTCTCTGGTGCCAGAAAGGAATGAAAATGCCCCCCCCCCCAGTTCAGACACTCAGTTCTTCGAAGAAAGGACTTTAGTGACCCGACCTCGAGAATGACCGTAAGATGGCTTCGAGCTTTCCAGGAGATGTTCATCAATCAATTTGGTCTTCTTTTCCTGGAACCGTTGTATGGCCAGCGCTGAAAGTTCCACCAGCGCGTGATCTTGCCGGAGCTTGATGTTTCCCACTTCCTGACGGCTGATTTCCAGGGTTCGGCAGAGAACTCCCAGAAGTCGACCCACTTCCCACCCCTTCATCGTCCCGGTAGAGAGACGAACAGTACCCGCTGAGGAAAAAGAAGAAGAAGGACTTTTTTCCATTTTATTTCCTCGGAAAGATGGAGTACGGCCTCTGCGATTCGTTTCGGTATCCATTTCGGTAGCGAGCAACCCACTGAGATTGAATCCGGTTTGCGTTTCAGAAAATTTCCATTTCAGGAGTTTGCTCACCAGATCCACCGGATCATTTTTGGAAAGGATGGTCTGAGCCCACGCAGTGAAATGACTCTCTGGTTCGAGTTTCGTATCGAGAAGTCTTTCTTCGAAGCGCTGCTGGTTTTTGGAAAGAATAGCTTCCTTATCCGGAACGTGTAACCATTCGGGCTTCAGAGAGCTTTGGGAAAACATTTCCCGAAACATCTTCGCTTCCCGGGGAGTGAGGATTGCCAGGCTGAGGCCTTCGTGACCCGCTCGACCGGTTCGTCCGCTCCGATGGACATAGTTTTTGAGATCTCCGGGAAGACCCAGCTGAATCACATGGGTGACCAGATCAATGTCTAAACCACGTGCTGCCACATCGGTGGCAACCAGAAATGGAGTACTACCAGACCGGAAGGAGTTGAGGGAAGCGTTTCTTTCCCGTTGTGTCATTTCCCCATGAAGGGCATGGACAGAAAAGCCAGCCTGGGCGAGATATTCGGTGCATTCAATGGTCTCCGACCGGGTGGAACAGAAAATCAAACCTTTTTCCGGTGCTTCCCAAAGAAGAACATTCACCAATCCTTCAAAACGGTGACGGGAAGGGATGAGATAGATCCGGTGCTTAATATCTTCATTGCCCGTGAGATCATTATCGAGTGTTATCCACTTGGGGTGTTTGAGGTATCGACGGGAAAGTTCTCTCACTTCCGGTGGCATGGTAGCTGAAAAAAGCCAGGTTCGACGAATATTTTCGTGAGCTTCTAAAATCGCTTCCAGCTCTTCTCGAAAACCCATATCCAGCATGTGATCGCCTTCATCGAGAACGATACTTTCGATGCTGGAAGTGTGGACATTTCCTCTCCTGATATGATCTAAAACCCGTCCGGGAGTGCCTACTACCACAGCTGCTCCTTCTAAAAGCTCGTGCCTCTGGCGTTCGATGTCCATTCCGCCGACCAGGGCGGTGACTTTTACATTCAGATCTCGACCCAACCATTGGAACTCCCGGGCGGTTTGCATTGCCAGTTCTCGGGTGGGCGAGAGGATCAGGAGAAATGGGGACTGGTGATGATGATCCATTTGATTGAGCAAGGGGAGTCCGAAGGCTAAGGTTTTTCCGGATCCGGTTTTTGCCTGGACAATCAGGTCACCTTCGGCAATATTACTTTCTTTTAATACCTGAACTTGTACCGGGCTGGGAGAATCAAATCCCTTTCTCTCTAAAGCATGCAAGAGTTCAGGGCACAGCGAAAATTGGTCAAAACGCGTTTGTTCTTCGTTCAAATGAATAAACCTCCTTCAGGTTCATACAGAAAAAGACCGTTTCAACGGAGATTTCTGCGATTATGGATTGACATTATTCCTCCGACGAGATCCGGTCCATTTCTGAAAGGAAGTTTTCCCATTGGACGGTCAATGTCTCCAATTGTGTGGTGATGGTTTTGAGTTCCATCATCAATGTTTTCACTCTTTCTGAATTCTTGAGGACCTCGGGAGCGCAGAGGAGCCCTTCATTCATCTTTCTGTTCTCTTCTAAATTCGCAATCGTTTTTTCTAAGGGATCCAGCTGTTTTTGGATTTCACTTTTCCGACGGAAGAGTCGGTTCCGTCGTTCTGCTTCCTCTCTTTTCTGCTCACGGTTTTTATAGAGAGAACCCTTTTCTTCCGATTTCAATTCCGGGAGGGTTTGATTGAGTTCTTCCCGGAGGAGACTCCTTTCTAAATAGTAAGAGTAGTTTCCCAGGTACTCGAACATCATTTTATCCCGGATTTCTACCACTCGACTCACCATGCTATCCAAAAAGTACCGATCATGAGAAATAACCAGGACAGTCCCGTCATATCTGACGAGAGCATCTTGAAAGAGTTGATTGGTGGTCATGTCCAGATGATTGGTGGGTTCATCCAGGATCAAAAAGTTTGTATCCTGCATGATGATTTTCAGGAGGGCCAATCGAGCTTTTTCTCCTCCTGATAAGACTGAGACCTCCTTGTAAATGTCATCACCAGAGAAAAGGAAAGTCCCCAACAAGTTCCTTTTTTCCAGTTCACTAAATTTGGAATTGACGGTGTTGATTTCTTCCCATACTGTTCGGTCATAATTCAAATTTTGAGCACTTTCCTGGGAGAAAGAAGCCATCTTGACATTCATTCCAGACTGCACAGTACCAGAAGAGGGTGCTTCCCGTTGGCTGATGAGCCTCGCCAGAGTGGATTTCCCCGCTCCATTCAACCCGACTAAAGCCACTTTTTCCTGCCGGTAAATCGTCAAATCGATGTTTCGGAAGACTTCGATGTCATCATACCGTTTGGTAACGTTTTTTACCGTTACCACTTCTTTTCCACTCCGTTCGCATCCTGGAAATCGGATGGATACATGTTTGGCTTCTTTGTCCAATTCTATGGTTTGAATTTTCTCCAGCATTTTCACCCGGCTCTGGACTTGACTGGCCTTCGTTGCCTGGTACCGGAAACGTTCAATGAATTCCTCGGTTTTTTCAATTTTTTTTCGCTGGGTTTCCATTTCTTTCTGAAGCTGGATCAATCGCTGTTCCTTCTCCCTGAGATAAAACGAATAATTCCCCCGAAAGATGGTCAGTTTGCTCCGAAATAACTCGGCGGTTTGCCGGGTAATTTTGTCTAAGAATCTCCGGTCATGCGACACTGCCACGATGGTTCCCGGATAATCTTTGAGATAATTTTCTAACCACTCCATGTTTTCCAGGTCCAGGTGGTTGGTAGGCTCATCGAGGAGCATAATATCAGGGGAGGAGAGGAGGATTGAACCCAAAAGGATTTTCATCTTCCAACCACCGGAGAAATCACTGCATTTCTTCTCAAAGTCAACTTCCATGAATCCCAGACCCTTCAAGATTTTTTTACATAGTGCTTCGAAAGCATATCCTTCCTGAAGGGTGAATTGCTTCGAATCGGTAGTATATTTCCGAAGGAGAGTAGTATAGGCATCAGTGTTGGGAGAGAGGAGAGCCATTTCCTCCTCGGATAATTTCATTTTTCTCTCTATTTCGGCAAGACCGGTGATTTTTTTCAGATAGTCAATGACGGGAATGTCTTCCAGCTCGACTAAATCCTGAGGGAGATACCCGATGCTTTTATTATGGGGAATCACAACGGTCCCTTTATCGGGGGAAACTCTGTTCAGAATGAGCTTGAGGAGGGTGGTCTTTCCGGTTCCATTGTCTCCTACCAATCCCACGCGGCCTCTTTCTGTAATGTCCCAGGTGAGATTATGGAACAGGACTTTTCCATTAAAACTCAACTCAATGTTGTGGAGACGGATCATCTCTTCCTTTTCACCAATACCAGTTCACGTCACTCGAATGCGTATTATATCAGATACTATGGTGAAAATACAGGGGAGAAGTGAAAAATTGAAAGATGTTGAGTTGTTGAGTTGGGAAAGATATTCTCTATCATTGTCACTTCTTTTGTAACTCCCGGATTGGATGACACCCTATCTTCATGGGGTTGATTTCTTCTCTATTCGATATAGAATGGGCTGGGAATAAAAGTGAAGGGTGGATCTTGAACGATGGGTTTTCTTCCGATTTCGTACGCCGATATGAAAGAACGGGGATGGGAGGAGCTGGATTTCGTCCTGATTACCGGCGATGCCTATGTGGATCATCCTTCTTTTGGGGCTGCGGTCATCAGCCGGTTTCTCGAAAGTCGGGGGTACCGGATCGGTATCATTGCCCAACCCAGATGGGACACCGTTCACGATTTCACCAGGATGGGGAAGCCCCGTCTTGCCGTTTTAATCACTGCCGGAAATATCGATTCCATGGTGAACCACTACACCGCGGCCAAACGGTGGCGCCGAGACGACGTCTATTCTCCAGGAGGAAGAGCGAAACTCCGCCCGGATCGTGCCACCATTGTTTATTCTCATCGGGTTCGGGAAGCCTTTGGTGATATTCCCATCATCCTGGGAGGGTTGGAAGCAAGTCTCCGGCGTATGTCTCATTATGATTACTGGGACAATGCCATCAGACCTTCTCTTCTGGTTGATTCGGGAGCGGACCTCATCGTCTATGGCATGGGGGAACACCAGATCATTGAGGTGGCGGAAGCATTAGAAGGGGGCCTTCCGATCCGGGATATCATCTATATCAATGGAACAGTTTTTCCGACATCGGATCTTTCCCGGGCCTATCAACCAATCTTGCTCCCACAGTATCAGGAGATGGTCTCTTCCCGGGAAAAATTCGCCCAGAGCTTCCTGGTTCAATATCAAAACACCGATGCCCGGAATGGTAAGACCCTGGTGGAACCTTATGACGACCGGTACGTGGTCCAGAATCCACCGGCACTCCCATTGTCCCGGGACGAGATGGATCAGATCTATTCCTTACCATACATGCGGACCTATCACCCCCGGTATGAAAAGGAAGGAGGTGTTCCCGCCATCAAAGAAGTCCGCTTCAGCATCGTGACTCACCGGGGCTGCTTTGGTGGGTGTAATTTTTGCTCCCTCTCTTTTCACCAGGGACGGGTGGTTCAATCCCGTAGTCATTCTTCCGTTATTAACGAAGCAGAACAGCTGATCCGAGAACCTGATTTCAAGGGTTACATCCATGATGTGGGAGGACCTACCGCCAACTTTCTCCATCCGGCATGTAAGATGCAACTAACCAGGGGGGCATGTAAGACCAAACAATGTCTCTTTCCTTCTCCCTGTCGTCATCTTTTCATTGACCACAGTGATTTTTTATCGTTACTCCGAACATTGCGAAAACTTCCGGGTGTCAAAAAGGTCTTTGTCCGTTCCGGGATCCGGTACGATTATCTTCTGTACGATAATAACGAGGAATTCTTCGAGGAATTCTGTCGTTACCACATCAGTGGTCAGCTCAAAGTTGCTCCCGAACATGTCTCTGAAAAAGTCCTGAAGATGATGGGAAAATCCCCTCGTGAACTCTATGATCGTTTTGTGAAGAAATATTTCGAGATGAACCAGCACCTGGGACTCAAACAATATCTGGTTCCCTACCTTATCTCCAGTCATCCGGGCTCTGATCTTTCCGCTGCTATTCAACTCGCCGAATACGTCCGTGACATGGACTTCAATCCCGAACAGGTTCAGGATTTCTATCCCACTCCGGGAACTTTCTCCACCTGTATGTACTACACCGGTCTTGATCCCCGGACCATGGAGAAAGTGTATATCCCCGGTACCCCCCACGAAAAAGCGATGCAACGGGCTCTCATCCAGTACCGGGATCCGCAGAATTATGATCTGGTCCATGAAGCTCTGATACAGGCGGGGAGAAGGGATCTCATCGGAACCGGGAAGAAGTGTTTGATTAGACCGAGAAAAAAAACCGGGTAGACCCCTATGCCAGGACAAAACCTTGGTGTCATCAGAGAAATGGAATTCAAGTATGAAAACTTGGCATCGAAAAATCTCCTGTCCCGGGAATTTTCAAAATGTCCTTATGACATAATATTTTCCGTTATGAAGTAAAAAAGGCAATTCACTCCGTGGATCACTGCTGTGAGGTGTTCCATGCCGAAACCGGAATTGGAAGTGGGAGTGATCAGGATTGGACAATTGGTTGATCTCCTGGTGGAAAAGTTAGGGGATAATAAATTAGCGGTGGTTTATAACTCCCCGGGATTGCGGTGGAGTTTTCGAGAATTTAAAAAACGATGTGATGAAGTATGAAAAGTGAAAAAAACTGTGTTTTCTGGTATAATAAAAGTTATGAGAAGGAATCTATGAAAAATGCGACTCTATCGAATCGATCAAATTGAGACAGTGAAAGACTTTGGAAAAATTGAGGTGGCCATGTCTGGAGAATACTGGAAGTTGATTGTCAGTATCCTCGTTTGCCAGGGCGCCGGATATGTTGGTTCCTTTTTTACGATTCCCTCTCTCTCTGTCTGGTACGAAAATTTAAAGAAACCGTTTTTTAATCCCCCCAGCTGGATTTTTTCTCCCGTATGGATCTCGCTTTTTATCCTCATGGGGATTTCCCTTTTCATCATCTGGAGAAAAAGTTCTCTCGATGAACAGGTATCCACTGCGATTGTTCTTTTTACTATCCAGCTCGCCCTCAACGTGCTATGGTCAGTCACCTTTTTCCACTTTCGTTCTCCCCTGGGAGGCGTGGTGGTCATTGTTTTTCTTTGGATGGCCATTTTTTTCACGATGTGGAAATTTTATTTCATCGACCGGATAGCGGCTTTTCTCCTCGTTCCCTATTTATCCTGGGTTTCTTTTGCCGGAGTATTAAATACGTCTCTATTCCTCCTCAACCGGAAACCATAGCCGTAAATAGAAGATGGATATCCTGATGGAACACACCATGGAAGGAGGTCATCTGATGGACCTTTCTCCCCGGGAGAGGATTATCCGTGTTCTTACCAGACATGGGGAGTTGGACCGAATTCCCTGGAGTCTTCATTTTGGTGCCAGTTCTGCCTTTACTCCCGGTTCCTACCAAAAGTTCAGACAGAAAACCGGAACGGTGAACGATGTGGAAGCGTATGATTTTCCCGTACGGGTGGCCCATTCAGAAAATGAGGAACCTCATTTTCATACCTCATCCTCCAACTTTGGTTTACGAATGACATCGAACGGTATATCCGCTGATTTTTTTGATCCTCCTCTTCCGCTGGGAGCATCCCTCACCCCCTGGGGGGTGGGTCTGATCTCCTGGCCGGAAAACCCGGGTTCGGAACAAATGGTTCATCCCTTAGCGAATTCCCGGTCGCTTCGTGAAATTGAAGAGTATCCGGTTCCGGGGATTGATCAGGGGAGCATTCCCATCGTGGGAGAAAGAGCCCGGAGGATTCGAGAGGACCATTACATTTCTACTGCCTATTGTGGCAGTATCTATGAATGGTGTCACTGGTTACGGGGAATGGAAGATTTCATGATCGATCTCCTGTCCCGTCCTGAAATTGCTCAGGTACTCCTCAACAAAATTGCCGAATTTACTCTTCAGTTTGCCCGAATTCATGCCGAAGCAGGGGTGGATATTCTCTGTTTTTATGATGATTATGGGATGCAGGGTTGCCTGCAAATCAATCCCAGTCTCTGGAGGAAATTTCTCAAACCGCTCTGGAAACAAATCCTGAGCGAACTCCGAGCCGATTTTCCCCACTGTTTCTTTTTCCTGCACTCCTGCGGTCATATCCAGGAAATCATACCCGATCTGATCGAAGTTGGGTTTGACGTGATTCACCCTCTTCAGCCGGAGTGCCAGGATGTGGAACAACTCGTGGTGCAGTATGGAGATCGAATGAGCTTCTGGGGGACTATCAGTGTTCAGTATACTTTCCCCTTTGGAAGTAAAGATGATATTGAGAAAGAAGTGAAGTCACGGATGGATCTGGCGAAGATCGTTCCGTCGTTGATTATTTCTCCGTCCAATACTCTAGGACCAGAAATTCCAGTGGATAATATCATTGCTTACATTGAAGCCTGTCAGAAATATTCCCCGATTTGGTGAGGTCCTTTCTGGAGGAAAGGGGATCAATGATCAATGGAAAACCTATAATGAAAGGAGTTGGAATTCATGGATTTGGGACTGAAAGATAAGGTGGCATGCATCACCGGCGGGAGCATGGGAATTGGTTATGCCGTCGCCGAGGGTTTGGCAAAAGAGGGAGTCCAGGTTGCGATCTGTGCCCGGAATGAAGAGCGGGTTCGTAAGGCTGCCGATGACATCCGGCAGAAATATGGAGTTAAAACGCTGGGTTATTCCGTGGATGTGACAAAAATGGAGAGCCTGGAACGGTTTGTTCAAGAAATACAGAAAGTGTTTGGAGGGGTGGACATCCTCATCAACAATGCTGGAACGGGAAGTGCCGAGAAAATTATGGATGCCCCGGATGATAAATGGCAGTATTACTGGGATCTCCATGTCATGGCGGCAATACGTATGTCTCGGGCATTGGTTCCTGCGATGCGAAAACGGGGGGGAGGAGTGATTCTCAATACCTCGTCCATTTGTTCTCGTTCACCCCTGGATTATGAGCCAATTTATAATGTAACAAAAGCAGCGCTGGTTATGTTCTCCAAATGCCTTGCCAATGAGCTGGTTCATGATAATATCCGGGTGAATTGCATCAATCCTGGTCTGGTGATGACTCCCGATTGGAAAAAGACCGCTACCATTCTCAGTAAAGAGCTGGGAATCACCTGGGAAGAGTACCTGGATCGTGTTGCCAAGGAAAAGGCGCCCATCGGACGCTTTTCTTCTCCAGAAGAAATGGCCAATTTTTATGTTTTTCTTTGCTCTCCCCGGGCGAGCTATTGCATTGGCTCATCGTATTATGTTGATGGAGGCTGGTTGAGCGTGACGATATGAAATGACAACTATTCTCGGACCATTGACCCTCTCCTCAAGGATGGGATCAGAAGGGGTGGTGCCGTCCCACGAGGTTATCTGAAATAGTATCCCACCCATACCCAGGGGATACCCCTCAACGAACTGTCCAGGAATCCCCAGGGCCTCGCCGGCTTTTCCCACCCCGATAAAAAAACGATGAACGAACAATCGGGTGAAGAATTTCGCATTCCTTCTTAAATACTTCGACTCCTATTTTTTTCATTCTATTCTTATAATGGAGAGAAGGCAAGAAAATGACCTGGATCAGCATTTCCCCTTCCTGATTAAAATGAGGTGATCGAGAGGGAGAAATCATTATTTATTACCTCTTCACTCTGCATTCACGAACGGATACAATCAGAGAAGAATCGGGTATCAGGCGAAACAGTCTGGTCGAAACCGTGTCGTAGTCTTCGATGGGCGATCGACTCAACCTTTTTTCACCCTTATCCGAATACTCTTATGGATCTTTCTGATACCGGAAAGGGACGATCTGATTGAGGGGGAGATACATGGATCGGAAAACTCTGGAACTGCTCATCGCGGAAGTAGTGACACAATTACCGGGTTCCATCCGGGAGAATATCAAAAACGTCGAATTTATCATCGAAGATTTACCCCATCCTTCACTCAGTCGTCAGTTTGGGAACAACCTGCTTCTTGGTCTCTATCAGGGAATACCGCTTCCCAAAAGGGGAGAGGGTTATACATTTGTTCTTCCGGATCGCATCGTTCTTTACCAAAAAAACTTAGAGAGAGTGGTGGGAGAGGACAACGTCTGGAGAGAAAAAATACGGGAAGTGGTTCTCCATGAAATCGGACATTACTTTGGATTTAACGAACCTGCGATTCAGGAGCTCATGGAACAGCTGGATCACGTGAAAGAGGTGAGACCGATGGATGATTTTTCCAACTACTGGAAATGGATTCAGGAAGTTTTTCACAATGATGAACATATGATGAATCACACCCGGAAGGTTTTCGGATACTGTGTGCAGATCCTTCCGGATTTTCCCACTATGTCTGAACAGGGGAAAAGAATGACTCTTTTAGCGGCCATCTTGCATGATATCGGGATTTTAGAAGCTGCAAAAAAATATGGTTCAAGAATGGGAAAATACCAGCACATCGAGGGACCACCAATTGCCCGGACACTCATGATGGAGGCACATGAGTGTCCGGAAGTCATCGAGCGGGTCACCTTTATTATCGGGAATCATCATCATCTTTTCCAGGCGGATGGAATTGATTTTCAAATACTGTTGGAAGCGGATATGCTGGTGAACCTCGCCAATGAGAGAATTGTCCCGGAACGTTTAGCGGCTTTTATTGAGCGATTTTTTAAAACCACAACCGGAAAGCGATTAGCACGGGATAAATACCTCTCTCCGGAAAGAGTGAAAGGGCAAAAAAAATAACCCTTTTTTCAATTTTGTAATGCACGGTCATTTTATCAGATTGTGTTATAATTGACCGGGATTTTTTTGAATACTTCAATGAATTGGGAGGAAGTAGAAATGGCTTTGAAAGTCGATGAAGATGCTTGCATTGGTTGTGAGCTGTGTGTCCAGGTCTGCCCGGAAGTATTTGAGATGAACGGAGATGGAAAAGGTGCTGTCAAAGCAGGAGTAGACGAAAGTTCGGGTTGTGTGGACGAAGCAATTGATTCCTGTCCCACCAGTGCAATCGTAAAAGAGTAACAGCAATTACACCCGGTAGACCTGTACCGTAAAAAACGGTACAGGTCTTTTAGGGATGAAAATATCTCAAATTCACCGCTCAGGCACTTGATATTCAAGAATAATTTCTATACAATAATTCTTGCTCGTTTCAGAAAAAGCGCCCTCATCGTCTAGCCTGGTAAGGACACCGCCCTTTCAAGGCGGCGGCAGCGGTTCAAATCCGCTTGAGGGCGCCATTTTTTCCTCGTTGGTTCTTCTTTTTTTCCCCGTTTTTCTTAGTCAAAAACAGAGATGGGAGTTTTTCGGCCAAATGGGCATGGGGTTCTGTGTTATACTATTTATGGAATGGATGAATAATAGTTCAATATCGCCCTGAAATAATGGAGGCGTAAAATGAAGATCGGGATTTTAGGACTTCCGTTGACCGGTAAAACGACGATTTTTTCTTTACTCTCCGGAATCCTTTACGATGGATCCTTCAAAATGGAAGTCGAGGAACGTACCACCTGGGTTCGAGATGATCGGCTTGATACCCTTGCCAGGATCTATGAGCCAGAGCGCACGGTCTATACCACTCTTGTTTTTATTGATATTCCCAGCTTTGATCCGGCAATGGATAAAAAGGATAAGGGGAAAATTTTGCAGATGATTCAGAATGTTGATGCCCTCCTTTTTGTTATCCGGGCATTTGAGAATGAGCAGGTTCCTTTCCCGAGTGGGGGAAAGACACCCAGTGCACAACTGGAAACGCTCCGCACTGAGTTGATCATTCGAGATTTAGAAGTGGCAGAAAACCGGTTAGAACGTTTAGTACTTCAGCGAAGGAAGAAGAAACCGACTCCGGAAGACGAAAAAGAAGAAATATTACTGGGACAAATTCATAAAGAGCTGGATGGGGGCAATTTTACTTCCCGGTGTCAACTCCATGAAGATGAAAGGCGATTACTTGGTTCCATGGCTTTTTTCACTTTGAAACCGGTTATCGTCGGGATCAATGTGGATGAGCGCCAAATGAATCAAGATGATTTTCCCGGTAAGGATGCCATTTTGGACGAGTGTCATAAACAAAACTTTGCCTCTATGATTATTTCCGGTAAGATCGAATCCGAATTGGTGGAACTTTCTGATGACGAAAAAAAGGAATTTATGGAGGAACTGGGCATTGAAAAACCAGGCATCGAAAGATTGACGCAGGTGGTGTATGATCACGTCGGCTATCTTTCCTTTTTCACCGTAGGAAAAGATGAGGTGCGAGCCTGGACCATCGAACGAGGAACCAGTATGAAACGGGCAGCAGGGAAAATTCATACTGATCTGGAAAAAGGATTCATTCGGGCAGAAGTCATGAAGTACGACGATTTTGTGAGATTGGGAAGTGAAGAAAAACTCAAACAAGCTGGTCTCTGGAAGCTCGTCGGAAAAGATGAAGTAGTGGAAGATGGTGACATCCTTACCATCCGGCATAGTCTGTGAATCGAAAAAACCTGAATTATCTCTGTCATTGCGAACTCTTCCCTTTTTTTTCCTCGCTCCTGGGAGAGAGGGGATAATAGTTGGGAGAGTTTTTCCCCACCCAACGACTCAACACTTCCACAACTCAACAATATTTTAAGGGTGGTTACTGATAGATCTTATCTAAGAGCTTTTCTGCTAAACCGGCGTCAATTTTTTTTAGTATTTTATATTCGTTGTATGCTTTCTCGCGCTCTCCCAAGGCTTGGTAGGTACGCCCTAAGTTAAAATGTGCGAAATTGTAATCGGGATTGAGATCAATGGCCTGTTGGAAGTACTTTTTCGCTTCTTGGTATTGTTCTCGATCAAGATAGATGAGACCCAGGTTATTGAGTGCATCTGGATCTTGGGGATCGATGCGAATGGACTCCTGGTATGCGTGAATAGCTTCATCGTTTTTCCCCACATCGGAATAAAGTACCCCTAAGTTATAGTACGCTAAAGCGTAGTCGGGTTTAATAGCGATTGCTTTTTGATAATGGATGATGGCTTCATCATAATTTTGTTGATGGTAGTAAATTCGGGCTAAATTGTTTTCCGCGTCAGGTTCGTTAAGATTGAGACGAATCGATTCCTGGTAGGCTTTGATGGCGTTCTGATAATCCTCCAATTCGGCATATGACATCCCTAAATAAAAAAATGATTCGGAGTCTTCTGGTTTTAGTGTTAAGACTTTTTTAAATGCTTTGATGGCCTCCTGGTATTTTTCTGAGTACAGTTGGCAGTAACCGATCTCAAAATAAGCATCAGCATATTGCGGATCTTTCTTTACAGCATCCTCAAAATAAGGGAGTGCTTTTTTAAACTCCTCGGCTAAAACGAAAGAGCGTCCGGTATTAAAAGCCTTTTCCGCTGATGATGTGGATCCACCGGTTTGCTGAGAGGTCCATTCTGCCAGGGTCATTCCCTTTCCGGGAATCAGCGTTGCCAGACGTTCACCGGGAATGGCGAAATTGAGATTTTGACCGTCAACCATCTGGAATGTTGCAATCCCGATGACTTCTCCTCGCATATCAATGATGGGACTCCCGCTGGAACCTGGAGAAATGGGAGCGGTTGTTTGTAAAACTTTCCCGTATCCTTCTACTTCCCGAATGGCAGAGACAATCCCATCGGAAATGGTCTGTTCGAAACCCAGGGGGCTTCCGATGATGATCACTCGTTCTCCTAAGTCTGGAGTTTGATTGCTGATAGAGAGGGGAATGACTTCCTGAGCAGGTATTTCTACGGAAAGAATAACCAGGTCCATATTCTCATCCCAAGCCAGAATCCGCTTGATCGGGTACAGTTTTCCCTGCGCTGTCCGGATTGCCGCCAAACTTGAGTTCTCAACGACATGCCGGTTGGTGATCACGTCTCCTTGCGGATTAATGAAAAAACCACTGCCCTGGGAAAGTGAGTCACCGGATTCGTTATAAGTAAAAACCACCACTATTGACGGGGAAATCTTTTTCACCATCAGGGGGATATTTTCCTCGGCTAAAGACGGAAGGGTGAGAGAGAGGAGAAGAAAAAACATAAAACCAATCCAGAGAGTACGATACATAGAAACCACCTCCTTAGGCGTTGAAAGGTCCACGTGCCCGTATGGATCTCGTGTTTACATGTAAGGAATTAACACCAAGGAAGACATTTGTCAATGGGGAGAATGGTGGCTTGGAAGAATGGTGGTCAGAACTGAAATCAGATGGTTGCAGCCAGAGATGAAACAATTTATAATACCCCTTGCACAATACTTTTTGAGAAATTGAGCCGGTGTAGCTCAGCAGGTAGAGCAGTTGATTCGTAATCAACAGGTCACCAGTTCGAATCTGGTCGCCGGCTCCAATTGTTACCACAAAGCCAAAATTTCAACTTCCCCTTTCTTCATTTTTCCCTTAAAAACCCCTGAGTCCACTGCTCTTGGGGAGGGGTGTTTTGAATGGGAAGAACCTTAAAACTGGTTACTGTTTTAACCTGGAAAGAGTATCTTTCTGAATTTCTCACTGAAAAAAGAATTCAGGGATGTCGGGAAACAACCATCAAGGATTATGTGAAGTTCCTCAATTATTTTTTCCGTTCTTATTCGGGAGATATTGATGATTACCCTCACCTTCACAATACCATTCATGAACGTGCAAATCAATGGGTTCAGGTCTTGAAATATCAGTTCTTGCAGTATCCGACGATGTCGATAACCCCTTAAGGTGAAGAAACGCTGGATGAGAAAATTATAAACAACTGGTCGCTTTCATCCGGTATACCCATACAATGGAACGCAAACACCCCCATTAAGAAAAAACACCCTCGCCACAGTGCTGGGTAACCGAATGTGTGAATCAGGGTAAAACCCTATCTGTAGAGCCAAATGATTCAACTACTATTATTCGTACAGTCGATTCCCAGACTATACGAATATCTGACGGTTCCCCTCTCAATGATTCGTATAGTCTGAACTCCGAGTATACGAATCATTTAACCGAATCAAATGGCTTCGTAGAGTAATTAATTGAGGATTCGTATACAAATACCCCCTCCTTTTAATAATTTGTGTAAACCGTTTTGACGAGAGTTGGGGAACGAACGATAGGAATACCTTCCGTATTCGGTAATATTGTTATTTGGAAAATTGAGTTCTAATAAATATAAAAACCATGGGATGGTTTATGGTAAAATTCTATTACTTTTTTTATTAGCTATTCGTTACAGTATTTCCAGGATTTTTTCCTTTTTATTATACCTATTTTAGTTTATATACATTCGATCAAACGGAATATCTATGAAAAGTAAAAGTGATTTGGAATCCCAAATTAACTCGACCATCATTCAATTTGAAAAAGAATATATGGGAAGAGGGCCCATTGAAACCAAAACTTATCTTTTTGACGAGGTTGTTTTTATCCGCTTAAAAGGAGTCCTTACGAAAGCTGAAACTCAATTGGCTTCCAGTGGAGCCAAGGAAAATCGGGATTTAATCAAACGAGTTCATATTGAACTCTTGGAAAAAGGACGACCACTTCTGGAAGCAATCATTAAAAATATCCTGAACCGAAAAGTGGTTAGCTTGCACATTGACATCAGTACTCGAACTGGTGAACGATTGATTATTTTTACCCTCAATCATGCCCTTGGTCTTATCTAAACATTTTCAAGAGAACACAGTATTGACAGTCGCAATCATGTTTATTAGAATACTTTCTAAAAAATAATGGAAGATCAAGGAATTCGTTTTGAGGAACAAGGAAGTGATCATCCACACCGAGGGAGAGATTTGTGGAAATATTCAGGAATTGACCAATAGTCCAATATTCGAAAGAATGGTCAATGTGTTTATGGATCATTTAAAAAAATATAATTCTCTGCTCAGCGATTCTTTGTTTCCATCAGAAGTTGAATATTCCTACCGCTCAAAAATTATAACCCTGCTTCGAATCTTAACCACTTCATCCCTTGAAGAAGTTGTTAAGATTCTTCCCGACTACGAGTTCTTTTTAAACAAAAAGGATCTCCTCCATGAATTTGTCGAAAAGCTCTATAATTTCTGGCGTAAATATGAACGGTACATGATCTGCCATTCTGAATCTGGAACTGATTCTCATGACCAAAAACCTTACCGGACCTTCAACATAACTGTTGAGCGACTCTCCCATTTAGTCCGAGCCGGTTATCGAGATATTTGTGAAAATATCACCGGCACTCACCCTCGAGTCTATCGTCAAATTGACGCTGGTTGCCAAGCAGGGATCATTGCTGTTCCCAAACCTTGGAACGTTCCATCTCAGAATTACTCCCAGCTTATTTCCATACCTTTTATACGGCAGCTCATGATCCAGCCACCCCTCATTTTTGATCCTCCGATGAATAAACGAACCGGCCATTTTCAAAGAATATCTCAGAATCTATTATCAAACATTACGCTTGACGAGAAAAAATGGCTTTGTTATCCAGCTCTGGTAGGAAAACTAGTCATCTTCGTCTATTTTGAAGAATGCTTTATGGGACTGGGATGTTCATTGGCAAACCTTTTCGAGCTTGCTGATGACGATCAAATCCGTCAAAGACCGGATGCCATTTATCTCTTTGGGATCGACCCGAAAACGTTTCCTCCAGAAATTGGCTCTGAAACCGTTTTTTTTGATGATGAACCCAATGGTATACTGATCAGTTTCGTTCCTGGAGATGATAAGTATGGCTATTTTGGTTACTTAAAAAAAATGGTTCTCACTCTCCATAATATCGTCATGATGAAAAAAGGATTTATGCCATTCCATGGAGCAGCCTTCCACATTACCAATCTTGATAAATCGACCTCAACCATTGTTATTATTGGTGACACTGCCACGGGTAAATCCGAAACCCTTGAAGCGCTTCGGATATTAGGGAATGGTCATATAGCTGATATAAAAATCATTGCCGATGATATGGGATCATTTGAAATCGATTATGATAATAATCAAACTCGCTGTTATGGAACCGAAATCGGTGCGTTTGTCCGCCTTGACGATCTTGAAAAGGGGTATGCTTTTGAACAAATCGATCGAGCAATTATCATGAGCCCACAAAAAACCAACGCCCGGATCGTCTTGCCAGTTACGACTGTCGATTGCACCCTCAAGGGTTATCCAGTTGATTATATTTTCTATGCCAATAATTACGAAGAGATTGATGAGTTCCATCCCATTATTGAACGCTTTCCTGCTGTCGAAAAGGCCTTAGATGTCTTTCGGGAAGGCAAGGCAATGTCAAAAGGAACCACAACTTCGGTAGGCATTGTGAACTCATATTTTGCCAATATTTTTGGGCCTCTTCAATACCATGATCTCCATGAAGACATTGCCCATCGCTTTTTTTCTCATTTCTTTAAAACCGGTACTTTTATCGGTCAGATTCGTACCCGACTGGGTATCCCCGGCCAGGAAATGAACGGACCTCAAGCAGCCGCATCTTCTCTTATTGAACTTGTTGGTCTCAAATAAAAAAAGGGAGCGATGATCAACGCCCCCTGACAAATTCCATTCCAACCTCTCAATTGATACTTCTCTGTCCACTAATAATCAATTGAAACCTCAATAGGACAACGATTTAAATATTGATTATTGATAGTTCAACTATTCTTTTTCACCTGTAATGTCGAGATAAAGTGTACCCCTTTGTCAAGACAAAGTTCATTGAAATTTAAGGTGATAAACTCCGGTTTGATTTTAAGATATTTATTGATATTAATCCCTGATTTTTCAGCTTGAATTATTGGTTTTAAAACCATTTTATTAAAAGTCATTAGCACACATCCGCTTCCCACCGAGATAGACCTCATACGGCGTCATATTGTTAAGAGATTGGTGAGGTCTCTCCTCATTATAGTGATGGAAATATCGACTCAATCGTTTTTCGGTTTCCCATCCGGTACGATATTCATTGAGATACCCTTCTTCATATTTGACCGATCTCCAGAGTCGTTCCCCAAAGATATTATCAAACACCTCCCTTTCCCATCCATACTGATTTGAATACCGGCTTGTTTCAGAATCCAATTGTCCATTCTCCCTTTGCTCCTCTCCTTATTCTTTTCATTTTCCTCGGTAATTTTAGAATAACTAACGATTCTGACGGCTGGAACCAGTGAGTTCAGAGGTGCAATTCGGACAACGGACGGCCTTCAAAGGGATAGCGGTATAACAGTATGGGCAATCCTTAGTGGCCGGAACGGGTGCTGGAGCAGACTCTTTTCTCCGGAACTGGTTGATACTTTTGATCAGGAGAAAAATAGCTATGGCAATGATGAGAAAACTGATGATGGTGTTGATGAAGAGACCATAGTTAATGGTTACCGCACCAGCCCCTTTCGCCCCGTCGAGCGAGGCGTATGGTCCCGGGGTGGCGCCCTGTTTCAGGACCACGAAGAGGTTGGCGAAATTGACATTTCCGACGAGTAGACCGAACGGAGGCATCAAGACATCATTGACCAGCGAATTCACAATGGTCCCAAACGCAGACCCAATAATGATACCAACTGCCAGGTCGATGACATTTCCCCGCATGGCAAATTCTTGAAATTCTTTGAAGAACCGGGACACGATCTCTTTCCCCCTTTTCAATTGTTTCCAATATTTTGTTTTCTCCTCCGCAACACTCCTCCAGGTAAGCTTACCGGAAATCGCGCATCCTTTCAATCATCGGTCCGGAAAAAATGTGAACAGATAACCATGTCATTTTCCCTATTGTCCGAGTAATAAGAGGGAGAGGTTGAACCACCAAAAAAAGGGGAAATTTGTCAATAAAAATTTTGCTTTCTACCGTTTACTATTTGCAGTTTAACGTTTACACTCTTATTTAACAAAAAGGGATACCAATGAAAGTCAGCGAAGAGAGCATGAGTTCTCCTCATGGACAATCATAATAGTTTATTTTATCAACAGAGTAATGAAAAATTGCCCTTTTTTCTGAGGGAACATAGTTGTCGGTTTAAAGAAACTTTTTTATAATTTTTTGGTTCTTCTCCCAAATAGTTGATAGAAAATCCCAATAAAAATGGACACCGCTTGCTTTGATCAAGTCCAATTTTATGTGTAAATTCGTCCGCGGTTAGACGAATATTACTTAATACCAATATCACCCATTAAAATGAATTCCCGGTTTGACCAATTTCAAACCGGGAATTCGCACCTTGAAAAGTCACCTCCCAACTCACTTGAGCTCATTTTGAGCCAAACTCATCCTTATTCAAATTACCCTGGTGGATCCTGACGCTATTGGGGATAATTTAAAAGACAATTATCCCCATCGCTTGGACAACTCAAAATACGAGTTGCCCACCGTCTCCACCAGACGACCAGGGTTTGGATATTTTTAAATAATTGAAACCCGTGAAAAATATATAAAAAGAGGTTCTTCCCTAATGGGAGGTGATCAGGGGAACGACTTTTTGGGGTTCGCTCCATTGACCACTGGTTTTCTTCCACTCGTAGTAATCAGTCATATCCAAGTACTTCTTTCCTG